>NZ_JBJURH010000010.1:114006-278969 GCF_046098215.1 Streptomyces sp. Da 82-17 | reverse complement strand
TCCCCCCGCCGCCGAAACTCCCCGGCCCGCCCCCGCCGAAGCCCCCGCCGAAACCGCCGAACCCTCCGCCGGACCCGCCTCCGCGCGAGCGGCCGCCGAACAGTTCGCCGAGGATGATCCCGCCGAGCACCGCCCCGCCCATCCCGCTCCCGCCCATGCCGCCGCGCGAGCCGACCGGGCCGTACCCGCCGCCGTACGAGCTGCGGAAGCCGGCCACGTCGTCCTCCGCGAGCCGCCGGGCCTCCACCGCGAGGGCGTCCGCGCGCCGGGCGGCGGCGAGCGCGGCCTGCGCGTCGTGCGCCCGCAACGTCTCCGCCTGCGCCAACTCCCGCTCGGCCGCGGCCAGTCGGGTGCGTGCGGTGCTGCCGACCGCCCCGCGATGCGTCGTCACGTAGTCCGCCGCCGCCCCGATCGCGCTGCGCGCGGTGAGCGCGGCCTGGTCGAGGAGCGTGCGGGCCCGCCGGTCCGCTGTCTCGCGCTCCCGTGCCCCCTTGAGCGCCTCGTCGAGCCCGGCGTCCGCCTCCTCGACCCGGCGCAGCGCGTCGATCGGGTCGAACCGTCCGGAGTCCAGCGCGCCCCGCACCTCGCGTACGACCGATTCGGCGCGGGCGATCCGCCCCTGCAGCTCGGCCGTGGGCGTGCCGGCCGGCGTGCCCTTGAGCAGCCCGCGCGCCTCGGCCAGGTCCGTGTCGGTCTCGGTGAGCGCGCCGGGCAGTTTCCCGCTGGCCTCGGCGATCTCCACGGCGAGCCGGTCCACCGCGTCGACGAGCGTGCCCGCCTGGTCCAACGCGCCCTCGGCGGCCCGCAGACGGACCGCCGCCCGGCTGTTGTCGCCCGCGGTCAGGCACTCCCGGGCGGGCGCGAGCTGGGCGTCGGCGAACAGCAGCCGTTCGCGTGCCTCGTCGACGTGCCCGGCGACGGGCGCGGCCGCCGAGTCCGCGTACCGGCTGGTGAGCGCGGTGAGCGTCGCCGCCGCCGTGTCCGCACGGGCGCTGACCTGCCGGTACGTCTCCTCGGCCCGGTCGAGCGCCTCCGCGGCGTGCGCCTCCAGGTCGCGCAGCCGGTCGAAGGGCGCGGACTCGTCGTCGAGCCGCCGGTCGGCCGCCGTGCAGCGGCTGACGATCTCCTCAAGCATCCGCCGCCGGGTCGTGTCGTTCTCCGGCGTCTCGTCGTCGAGCCGCTGCCGGAGTCGGAACGCGGCGGTCAGCTCGGCCGTCGCGTACTCCACGGCCGCCGCGAACGGCGCGACCGCCTCGTCCCCGAACTGGGCGCGGGCGAAGCCGAGTTCCTCGGTGCTGGTGCGGACCGCGTCGTCGGTGGCGACGAGCGTCCGCTTCGCCTCCGCGTCCAGCTCGTCGAGCGGCGCGACCGGCGGTCCCTGCCGTCCGCCGTGCGGCGTGGTCCGGGTCCTGGCCCGCTGCCTGCGCCGGCTGTACGCGTACGCCGCGAGCGCGCCCGCACCGCCCACCGCGACGATCGGCAGCACCAGGTCACCGGTCACCGAGCCCGTGCCCGGATCGGAGACGCCGGGCGTGATCCGCGGGGTGGGCACGGGCTGCCCGGCGAGCACGGCCCGGTACCCGTCGGCGGCCCCGATCGCGGCGCCCGCCCAGTCGTTCTGCCGCAGCGCGGGCACGATCGCGGTACGGGCCACCTGCCGCAGCTGGCCGTCGGAGAGCGGGGAGTCCTGGTCCACGGAGGTGGCGTACTGCCGGTCCCGGGTGGCGACGGCGAGCAGCACGTCGTCCGCGCCGAAGCCGTTGATCCGGGCGGTCTCGTCGGCCCAGGCGCGGGCGGGCCGGCCGGAGAAGTCGTCGACGTACACGACGAAGAGCTGGACCCCGCGGTCGTCGTAGAGCCGGTCGAGTGCCTTCTCGACCGTGTCGCCGCGGTCCTCGACCGCCCCGACCTCGTCGGTGACCTGGCCCTCGCCGGAGAGCTTCAGCGGGTCGTCGGCGTGTGCGGGCCGCTGCGGCGGCAGGAGCAGCAGCCCGAGCGCGGCGACCACGGCGAACGCCACCCGGCCGACGAGCCCGAGCCGTGCGGGCCCGAGTCGTACGAGCCCGCGCCGTGCGGGCCCGAGGGGCGAGGGCGGCCCGGCTATGCAGGGCTGCGAGCGGGATGGCGTCACATGGGGGATCGTATGTCCCGTTATGCCCGGTCGCGACCGGGCGACGTCCACCCCGCGGACATGCCCCGTACGGGTGTCAGCGCCCCCGCCGCCGGATCGTGTCGCCCAGCCACACCAGCGGGTCGTACTTCCGGTCCACGGCCCGTTCCTTCAGCGGGATCAGGGCGTTGTCGGTGATCCGGATGCCCTCCGGGCACACCTCCGTGCAGCACTTGGTGATGTTGCAGTAGCCGAGGCCGTGCTCGTCCTGGGCCGCGGCCCCCCGGTCCAGGCCCTCGGCGTCGGCGGAGTCCAGCGGGTGCATGTCCAGCTCGGCGACCCGCATCAGGAACCGCGGACCGGCGAACGCCGCCTTGTTCTCCTCGTGGTCGCGCACCACATGGCAGGTGTCCTGGCAGAGGAAGCACTCGATGCACTTGCGGAACTCCTGCGAGCGGTCCACGTCCTCCTGCTTCATCCGGTACTCGCCCGGCCCGAGCCCCGCCGGCGGCACGAACGCCGGGACCTCGCGGGCCTTCGTGTAGTTGAAGCCGACGTCCGTCACCAGGTCCCGTACGACGGGAAAGGCCCGCAGCGGCGTCACCGTGATCACCTCGTCCCGGGTGAACGTCGACATCCGCGTCATGCACATCAGCCGCGGCCGCCCGTTGATCTCCGCCGAGCACGAACCGCACTTGCCCGCCTTGCAGTTCCAGCGCACCGCCAGATCGGGGGCCTGCGTGGCCTGCAGCCGGTGGATGATGTCGAGGACGACCTCGCCGTCGTGCACCTCGACCCGGAAGTCCTTCAGGCCGCCGCCTTCGGCGTCCCCGCGCCAGACCCGGAAACTCGCTTCGTACGCGCTCACTCGTGGAGCTCCTCTTCGGTGAGGTACTTGACCAGCTCCTCCTTCTCGAACAGGGCGAGCAGGTCGGGGCGGACGGGCTCGGTCTCCTCCCGGGCGAGGCGGATCTGGCCGCGCACCGGGTCGGTGGCCGCGAGGGACCCGGTCGGGTCGGCGAGCCGGCAGAGCAGGTTGACGCGCCGCCACCGCGCGTCCATGGCCGGCCAGTCCTCGCGGGTGTGGCCGCCGCGCGACTCGGTGCGCTCCAGGGCGGCGCGCGCGATGCACTCCGAGACGAGCAGCATGTTCCGCAGGTCGAGCGCGAGATGCCAGCCGGGGTTGAACTGCCGGTGCCCCTCGACCCCGGCCCGCCGCGCCCGCTCCCGCAGCCCGGCCAGCTTCTGCAGGGCCTCGGCCATCTCGGCCTCCCGGCGGATGATCCCGACCAGGTCGTTCATGGTCTGCTGCAGCTCCTGGTGCAGGGTGTACGGGTTCTCCGGCGGCGCGTCGTCCGCCTCCCCCTCGGCGCTGAACGGCCGGAGCGCCTCGGCCGCCGCCGCGTCGACCCCGGCCTCGGCGACGGCGGGCCGGCCGTCCGCGCCGAGCCCGGTCGCGTACTGCGCCGCGTGCAGCCCGGCCCGCCGCCCGAACACCAGCAGGTCGGACAGCGAGTTGCCGCCGAGCCGGTTGGAGCCGTGCATACCGCCGGCCACCTCCCCGGCCGCGTACAGTCCGGGCACGCCGCGCGCCGCCGCCGAGTCCGAGTCGACCGCGATGCCGCCCATCACGTAGTGGCAGGTCGGGCCGACCTCCATCGCCTCGGCCGTGATGTCGACGTCGGCGAGCTCCTTGAACTGGTGGTACATGGACGGCAGTCGGCGTCTGATCACGTCGGCGGACATCCGCGTCGACACGTCCAGGAACACCCCGCCGTGCGGCGAGCCCCGGCCGGCCTTCACCTCGGCGTTGATGGCCCGGGCGACCTCGTCCCGGGGGAGGAGTTCGGGCGGGCGGCGGTTGTTCTCCGGGGCGTCGTACCAGCGATCGCCCTCGGCCTCGGACTCGGCGTACTTCTCCTTGAAGACGTCCGGGATGTAGTCGAACATGAACCGCTTGCCCTCGGAGTTCCTGAGCACCCCGCCGTCGCCGCGCACCGACTCGGTGACGAGGATGCCCTTCACCGACGGCGGCCAGACCATGCCCGTCGGGTGGAACTGCACGAACTCCATGTTGAGCAGCGGCGCCCCGGCGAGCAGCGCCAGCGCGTGCCCGTCGCCCGTGTACTCCCACGAGTTGGACGTCACCTTGAAGGACTTGCCGATGCCGCCGGTCGCGATCACCACGGCGGGCGCCTCGATCACGAAGAACCGCCCGGACTCCCGCTCGTAGCAGAACACCCCGCACACCCGGCCGTCGGCGTCCTGCAGGATGCGGGTGACGGTGCACTCCTGGAAGACCTTCAACCCGCTTTCGTAGTCGCCGGTCTCCCGGAAGTCCTGCTGCTGCAGCGCCACGACCTTCTGCTGCAGCGTGCGGATCAGCTCCAGGCCCGTACGGTCGCCGACGTGGGCGAGGCGCGGGTACTCGTGCCCGCCGAAGTTCCGCTGCGAGATCCGGCCGTCCGCGGTGCGGTCGAAGAGCGCGCCCCACGTCTCCAACTCCCAGACCCGGTCGGGTGCTTCGCGCGCGTGCAGCTCCGCCATCCGCCACTGGTTGAGGAACTTGCCGCCGCGCATCGTGTCCCGGAAGTGCACCTGCCAGGTGTCGTGCTCGTTGGCGTTGGCCATGGCCGCCGCGATGCCGCCCTCGGCCATCACCGTGTGCGCCTTGCCGAACAGCGACTTGCAGATCACCGCCGTACGAGCCCCCTGCTCGCGCGCCTCGATCGCGGCCCGCAGCCCGGCGCCGCCCGCGCCGACCACGACCACGTCCCACTGCTGCCGCTCCACTTGAGCCATCAGAAGAACCTCGGATCCTCGAAGACGCCGGACGCGACCAGGTACACGTAGAAGTCGGCGACCGCCACGCTCAGCAACGACGCCCAGGCGAGCTGCATATGACGGGCGTTCAGCTTTCCGACCCACTGCCACATCCGGTACCGCACCGGGTGCTTCGAGAAGTGCTTCAGCTTGCCGCCGACGATGTGCCGGCAGGAGTGGCAGGACAGCGTGTACGCCCAGATCAGCACGATGTTGACCAGGAACACCAGCGTCCCCAGCCCCATGTGCCCCCAGTCGTAGTGCTCGTCCCGGAAGGCGAGCACGGTGTCGTACGTGAGGATCCCGGCGACGGGCACGGCCGCGTAGAAGAAGTACCGGTGGACGTTCTGCAGAATCAGCGGGAAGCGCGTCTCGCCGCTGTACGACTTGTGCGGCTCGGCCACCGCGCAGGCGGGCGGCGAGGCCCAGAAGCCCCGGTAGTACGCCTTGCGGTAGTAGTAGCAGGTCAGCCGGAAGCCGAGCGGGAAGACCAGGATCAGCAGCGCGGGCGAAAGACCCCACCAGCTGCCGAAGATCTCCCAGTTGGGCCCGCCCTTCATCGGTACGCAGTTCTCCGCCAGGCACGGCGAGTAGAACGGCGAGACATAGGGCGCCGCGTAGTAGTCCGCGTTCGCGAAGGCCCGCCAGGTCGAGTAGACGACGAAGGCGAGCAGTCCGGCGGCGGTCAGGGCGGGCGCCAGCCACCAGCGGTCGGTGCGCAGATGCGGGGCGGCGATCGCGGCACGCGAGGCGCCGCGCACACCGCCCGTGGGATCGAGGTCGGGTTCGGTGCCAGTGGCCAACGGGATCTCCAGGGGGAGAGCTTCCGGGTGGTGGCGGGCGGGCGGGGCGGTCGGGTCAGGGCGCGTGCCGGTCGCGCGCGCCGAGCCCCTCGTCGTCGGCGTCCGACCACAGGGAGTCGTCGTACGGCTTGTCGGGGATCCGGATCACCTCGGGGCGGGTGCCGGAGCCCTGGTCGGGGGCGGCCTCGCGGAGCTGGGCGAGGCTGGCCCGCAGATGGTCGGCGTCGGCGCGCACGCGACGCACGTCGAGCGTGGCGCCGAGCTGTTTCTCCAGGCTGTCGACGCTGCGGCCGAGTTCGTCGAGGCAGCGCTGGGCCGCCTTCAGATCTTCTTGAAGAGACATGGTCGCCCTCACTTCCGCGGTGGTGCGGTGGCACGCTCATGCGCCTGCGAGTGTCGCGCGTCACATCTGGGGTTGGGAAGGGTCACGCGCGGATTGAACGGTTCGGTACGCCGACTGGCCGGTCCCTTGCGTCCGGCGCCCGCGAACGACCTCCGGCTGCCCGCACCCGCCGCACGTTCCGCCGTCCACTCCCGACGGTACGCCGCGGGAGGCGGGGCGCCCGGCGGGCCGCGGGGCGGCGTTGAGCCCAATGGGTGGGGTTCGGGCGGCGGGTCGCCGTGTCAGTGGCGCGGGCGCGCACCGGTCACCTTCAGTGGGGGCGATAGGTGTGATCAACTCCTTATACCGCCAAACGTGATCAAACCCGGCCCACACCGGTATCGGGCGGCCGGGCGAGCCCCGGAGGTACCAAGCCATGGCCCGTCTCGATTCGGCCGGCGCCAGAAAGCGCCATGTCCGCAGAGCTGCCGCCCTCCTCACCACGGGAGTCCTCGCCGTGCCCGCCCTGGCCGGCTGCAGCGGGGGCGACGAGTCCGGCGCGCCCGCCGCCGGCCAGGACATCGCGCCCGCCGCACGCGACCTGCTCGTCGACGGCGGCAAGGTCACCTGGGCCGTGGACGGGCTGCCGCAGACCCTCAACTCCTTCCAGGCGGACGCCGATCCGGCCACGAGCCGGGTCGCCGGCGCCGTACTCCCGTCGATGTTCACGCTCGACGCGAAGGGCCGCCCGCAGACCAACCCCGACTTCCTGGAGAAGGCGGAGATCATCGAGCGCGAGCCGAAGCAGGTCGTGCTCTACAAGCTCAACCAGCAGGCGGTCTGGAGCGACGGCCGGGAGATCGGCGCCGCCGACTTCGCCGCCCAGTGGCGCGCCCTCTCCGGCAAGGACAGCGCGTACTGGACGGCCCGCAACGCCGGCTACGACCGCATCGAGAAGGTCGAGCGCGGCGCCAACGACCTGGAGGTGCGGGTCACCTTCGCCAAGCCGTACGCGGACTGGCGCTCGCTGTTCTCGCCGCTGTACCCCAAGGAGGTCATGGGGACGCCGGACACCTTCAACGACGGGGCGCGCGGCAAGCTGAAGGTCTCCGCCGGGCCGTTCACCGTCGCCGGCACCGACCGCAAGGCCGGCGAGATGACGCTGGTCCGCAACCCGCGCTGGTGGGGCGAGCCCGCCAAGCTGCAGAAGCTGGTCTTCCGTGCCGTGCCCCGCACCCAGCGGGCCGCCGCACTCGCCGCCGGGAAGGTCGACCTCGCCGAGATCGGCCCCGCCGACGCCGAGCGGATCTCCCTCGCCGCCCGCGACTCCGGGGCGAAGGGCCCGCTCGCCCACGGCCCCGGCGCCGACCTGACGCCCGCGCAGGCCCTGCGCTCCTGGGCCATCGCCAACGGCGCGAAGGGCGAGGAGGAGGCCGAGGCGGAGATCGAGGCCCGCAAGAAGAACCGCAAGGCGATCGCGCAGTACGCCGAGCAGCAGAGCGGCCTGCGCGCCTTCCGGGTCCGCAAGTCCCTGGAGCCCGCCTACACCCAGCTCGCCCTGAACGGCGCCGAGGGGCCGCTCGCCGACGAGCGGGTGCGCCGCGCCGTGGCCCGCGCCATCGACCGCACCGAGATCGCCGAGACCGTGCTCAAGCCGCTCGGCCTGCCCGCGAAGCCGGTCGGCAGCCACCTGGCGCTCGCCGGGCAGTACGCGTACGCCGACAACAGCAAGGCGCTCGGCAAGCAGGACATCGCCGAGGCCCGCACGCTCCTCGCCGACGCGGGCTGGGAGCGGGGCGGCGCGGTCGCGGAGAAGAGCGCGGGCGCCGAGGCCGAGAAGAAGGCCAAGTCGGAGAAGGACGCCGAGTCGGGCGACGGCGACGGCACGTACATCGTCGGCCAGGACGACAAGCCCGCCGACAAGCCGGACGCCAGCCGCGAGGAGAACAAGGAGCGCAAGCAGGCCACCCAGCAGGCCAAGGGCAACGGCAGCGTCCCCGGCGCGTACGCCCCGAAGGGCACGGCGGCGCCGAAGGAGGAGAGCGAGGGGGAGCGCTCGAAGGACAAGGGCAAGGAGAAGGGCGAGGACAAGGGGGACAAGGGGAAGGGCAAGGGCGAAGGCAAGGAGAAGGGGAAGGGCAAGGGCAAGGGCGGTGCCGAGGGGGCCGCCGGGCCGCTCGCCAAGGACGGCAAGTCCCTGACCCTCCGCTTCGTCCTGCCCTCCGGACCCGGCTCCGAGCAGCTGCGCACCGTCGGCGACAAGATCTCCGCGATGCTGTCGAAGATCGGCGTCCGCACGGAGATCGAGAAGGTCGAGGACGACAGCTACTTCAAGGACCACATCGCGTCCGGCCAGTACGACCTGGCGCTCTACTCCTGGCCCGCCTCCGCCTACCCGGCCACTGACGGCCGGCCGATCTTCGCCAAGCCGGAGCCCGCGGCCGACGGCTCGCTGACCGTCGAGCAGAACTACACCCGCGTCGGCACCGACCACATCGACCAGCTCTTCGAGCAGGCCGCCGCGGAGCTGGACGAGGCGAAGGCGCGGGAGCTGGTGCGGAAGGCCGACGCCCGGATCTGGGCCGCGGCCGGTTCCGTCCCGCTCTACCAGCGGCCGCAGCTGGTCGCGGCCCGGCCGAACCTGGCCAACGCGGGCGCGTTCGGGTTCGAGACGCCGCACTACGAGGACATCGGCTACCTGAAGAAGGGGGCAGGGGCCAACGGGGCCGAGAAGAAGAAGTAACGAGGCCGAGAAGCAGGAATAGGGGAGCGTTCAGCTCAGAAGAGGCTCAAGTGGCTTGCCCGCCGGTCCGTCCGGCGGGCAAGCTGCGTTCCGCACCCGTTGACCCGTGTGTCCTTCCTCACCCCACCCCCGGCCGGGGCCGCTCCCGCGGCACCCGGCCGCGCCGTGTCCGCCAGGTCAACGTAGGATGGGGTAAGGCCGTGGCGTGTCCAGCCCGGCAGGGCTCGCGTACCGGACCGTACGCGCCAGCCGACCACTCTTCCCGGGAGAAGCGCAGCTCGTATGCCCACGCGCCACGACATTCGTAACGTCGCCATCGTCGCCCACGTCGACCACGGCAAGACGACCATCGTCGACGCCATGCTCAAGCAGGCGGGGGCTTTCGCCGCTCACCAGCTCGACTCCGTCGACGACCGGGTCATGGACTCCAACGACCTGGAGCGCGAGAAGGGCATCACCATTCTCGCGAAGAACACCGCGGTCAAGTACCACCCCAAGGACGGTGGCGACCCGATCACGATCAACATCATCGACACCCCCGGCCACGCCGACTTCGGCGGCGAGGTCGAGCGCGGTCTGTCGATGGTGGACGCGGTCGTGCTGCTCGTCGACGCCTCCGAGGGCCCGCTGCCGCAGACCCGCTTCGTGCTGCGCAAGGCCCTGCAGCAGCGCCTGCCCGTCATCCTCTGCATCAACAAGACGGACCGCCCGGACTCCCGGATCGACGAGGTCGTCAACGAGACGTACGACCTGTTCCTCGACCTGGACGCCGACGAGGACCAGATCGAGTTCCCGATCGTCTACGCCTGCGGCCGTGACGGCGTCGCCTCGCTGACCAAGCCGGAGGACGGCACCGTCCCCGCGGACAGCACCAACCTGGAGCCGTTCTTCTCGACGCTCCTGGAGCACGTCCCCGCGCCCGAGTACGACGAGTCCGCCCCGCTGCAGGCGCACGTCACCAACCTCGACGCCGACAACTTCCTCGGCCGTATCGCGCTGCTCCGTGTCGAGCAGGGCGAGCTGCGCAAGGGCCAGACCGTGGCCTGGATGAAGCGCGACGGCTCGGTCTCCAACGTCCGCATCTCCGAGCTGATGATGACCGAGGCGCTCACCCGCAAGCCCGCCGAGGTGGCCGGCCCGGGTGACATCTGCGCCGTCGCCGGTATCCCGGACATCATGATCGGCGAGACGCTGGCCGACCCGGAGAACCCGGTCGCGCTGCCGCTGATCACGGTCGACGAGCCCGCGATCTCCATGACGATCGGCACGAACACCTCGCCGCTCGTCGGCCGCGGCGGCACCGGCAAGGGCGCCGACGCGAAGGCGGCCGTCAAGGACCGCAAGGTGACCGCCCGTCAGGTGAAGGACCGCCTGGACCGCGAGCTGATCGGTAACGTCTCGCTGCGCGTCCTCGACACCGAGCGCCCCGACGCCTGGGAGGTCCAGGGCCGCGGTGAGCTCGCGCTCGCGATCCTCGTCGAGACCATGCGCCGGGAAGGCTTCGAGCTGACCATCGGCAAGCCCCAGGTCGTCACCAAGGAGGTCGACGGCAAGACGTACGAGCCCGTCGAGCGCATGACGATCGACGTGCCCGAGGAGCACATGGGCGCCGTCACCCAGCTCATGGGCGTCCGCAAGGGCCGCATGGACAACATGTCCAACCACGGCTCCGGCTGGGTGCGCATGGAGTTCGTCGTCCCGTCCCGCGGCCTCATCGGCTTCCGTACGGAGTTCCTCACGCAGACCCGCGGCACGGGCATCGCGCACTCCATCCACGAGGGCCACGAGCCGTGGTTCGGCACGCTGACGACCCGTAACAACGGTTCGCTGGTGGCCGACCGGGCCGGTGCCGTCACCGCGTTCGCGATGACCAACCTGCAGGAGCGCGGCGTGCTCTTCACGGAGCCGGGCACCGAGGTGTACGAGGGCATGATCGTCGGTGAGAACTCGCGCTCCGACGACATGGACGTGAACATCACCAAGGAGAAGAAGCTCACCAACATGCGGTCGTCCACGGCCGATGTGACCGAGTCGATCGTGCCGCCGCGCAAGCTGTCCCTGGAGCAGTCCCTGGAGTTCTGCCGCGACGACGAGTGCGTCGAGGTCACCCCGGAGGCCGTGCGCATCCGCAAGGTGAACCTGGACGCCCGCGAGCGTGCCCGCGCCGCCTCGCGCGCCAAGCACAACTGAGAACCGCACGTCTGACCGGTTCCTGCGACTGGCCCGACTCCGCGCCCCAACTGGGCGTAGAGTCGGGCCAGTCGGCGTTTGCGGGGGAGCGGTCCGGCCTCATGTCTACGCGCCTTGAACGCTGCGGCGGGTCAGTCCGTACGCGCAACTGGTTTTGTCTCACGAAGCGTCCGGAATCCGGACGTCGTTGACCGATAGATGTGTAACGAGTCCGTTTCGCGACCATCTATCTCGGATCGGTTTGTCCAGATTTCGGAAGATGTACGCGTCAGGTGTGATCGAACCGAGACCAAAAGGGTGTGGCCGGGTAGGTGCCCATGGCTAATAGTTGAGCGCGAAGAGCTCGGGTCAATGGGTCACGCGCTGTGGGGAGCGCCGACTCACGAGCACACTGGGGCACTCAACTCTCGCCGTCAGGGGTGTCGGTGAGACGTCGCGTGCCCTCTCTTGTAGTGAACAAGTGGACTCATGAGGAGGAACCCATGCGCGGTGCCAAGAGCGCCAAATGGGTCGCGATAGCCGGCGTCGTCGTCTTGGGTGCGACCGCCTGTGGCGGCGGGGGCAACACGGGCAGTGACGACATGAACAAGGGGTCGGCCGACCCCAAGGGCATTCTCACCGCCCAGCTGAGCGAGCCGCAGAACCCGCTGCAGCCCGCCAACGCCAAGGAGAGCCAGGGCTCTCGTGTGCTGCGCACGGTGTTCAGCACGCTCGTCGACTACGAGCCCGGCACCGGCAAGCTCGAGTACATCAACGCCGAGTCCGTGGAGCCCAACAAGGACTCCTCGGTCTGGACCGTGAAGCTCAAGAAGGGCTGGAAGTTCCACGACGGCACCCCGGTCACCGCGCAGTCCTACGTGGACTCGTGGAACTGGTCGGCCAACGTCAAGAACAACCAGACCAACTCCAGCTGGTTCCAGGACATCAAGGGCTACGAGGACGTCCACCCGGAGAAGGGTGACCCCAAGAGCGACAAGATGTCCGGCCTGAAGGTCGTCGACGAGCACACCTTCACCATCACGCTCAGCGGCCCGGTCTCGTACTTCGCGTACAAGCTCGGCTACGACGTCTGGGCCCCGCTGCCGAAGTCCTTCTTCAAGGACCCGAAGGCCGCGGGCGAGAAGCCGATCGGCAACGGCCCCTACAAGTTCGTCTCGTGGGACCACAACAAGCTCATCAAGGTCCGCAAGTACGAGGACTACAAGGGCCCGAACGCCGCGAAGAACGGCGGCATCGACTTCAAGAACTACACGACCGCGGACGCCGCCTACTCGGACCTGCGCTCGGACAACCTGGACTGGATCGAGCAGGTTCCGACCACCGCGCTCACCAGCTACAAGGACGACCTGGGCAAGCGCGCGATCGACGAGGAGTACTCCTCGATCCAGACGATCGTCCCGGCGTTCTACGGCAAGCAGTTCAAGGACATCGACCCGAAGGTCATCCAGGGTCTGTCCATGGCGATCGACCGTGAGCAGATCACCAAGACGGTGCTGCACAACTCCCGTACGCCCGCCGACTCGTTCGTCGCCCGCGGCGTCCTCGGGTACAAGGCCGGCGCCGCCGGGGACATCGTCAAGTTCGACCCGAAGAAGGCCAAGTCCCTCATCAAGCAGGGCGGCGGCGTTCCGGGCAACAAGATCTCCATCCAGTACAACGCCGACCAGGACCACAAGCCCTGGGTCGACGCGGTCTGCAACTCCATCAAGCAGGCCACCGGGGTCGAGTGCGTCGGCGCCTCCAAGCCGACCTTCCAGGCCGACCTCAACGCGCGTGACAAGAAGCAGGTCAAGTCCTTCTACCGGTCCGGCTGGGTGCTCGACTACCCGGTCAACTCGAACTTCATGAGGGACCTGTACGGCACCACCGCCGCCGGTAACACCAGCGGTTACTCCAACAAGGAGTTCGACGAGCTCGCCGCCAAGGCGGACAAGGCTCCGACCCTCGAGGAGACGGTGAAGCTGTACCAGGAGGCCGAGCAGCTCCTCGTCAAGGACATGCCGGGCATCCCGCTGTGGTTCTACAAGGTCAACAGCGGCCAGTCCACCAACGTCTTCGGCAAGATCCCCTACGGCCAGGACGGCGACCCGATCTTCACCGACGTCCAGGTGAAGAAGAAGTAAGTTCCGGGACCGCAGACCCGAGCCGCCGCGCCCTCGACGACAGGGCGCGGCGGCCTCGGGCCGCAGGCGTAGGCCCGTAACTCTCCACCCCCCACGAGCGGTTGATGAAGAGTGCTGGCCATCGCCGGACCCCTCACGGCATGGAGGCATGATGGGGCGCTACGCCGCCAGGCGACTGCTCCAGATGATCCCGATCTTCCTCGGGACGACTCTGTTGATTTTCCTCATGGTCCACATCCTTCCCGGAGACCCCATCCGGGCGATGTGGGGCGACAAGGCGGCCGACCCCGCTCAGGTCGCCGCGCTGCGCCATGAGTTCGGGCTCGATCAGCCCGTATGGAAGCAGTACATCGACTACATGCTGAATCTCTTCCAGGGAGATTTCGGCAAGACCTTCGGTGGCCGGCAGGTCATCGACGTGATGTCGGAGGCGTTCCCCGTGACGCTCCGGCTCACCCTCTTCGCGATCATGATCGAGATCGTCGTCGGCATCAGCCTCGGCGCCTGGGCCGGCCTCAAGGCGGGCAAGTCCGCCGACACCGGCGTGCTGATCTTCACCCTGCTGGTGATCTCCATCCCGGTGTTCGTGCTCGGCTACCTCGCCCGCTTCGTCCTCGCGGACGAGCTCGGCTGGGTCGCCCCGAACGTCCAGGACTCCGAGAACTGGGGCCAGTTGTTCCTGCCGGCCTTCGTCCTCGCGATGCTGTCCATGGCGTACGTGGCCCGCCTGACGCGCACCACCTTCGCGGAGAACCTGCGCGCCGACTACATGCGCACCGCGCTCGCCAAGGGCCTGCCGCGGCGCCGCATCGTGGGCGTGCACCTGCTGCGCAACTCGCTGATCCCGGTGATCACCTTCATCGGCACGGACGTCGGCGGCTTCATCGGCGGCGCCGTCATCACCGAGGGCATCTTCAACGTGCAGGGCGTCGGCAACCTGTTGTTCCGGGCGATCCAGACGAGCGAGGGCACCACGATCGTCGGTGTGGTGACGGTCCTCGTCCTCGTCATTCTCGTGATCAATCTCGTCATCGACCTGCTGTACGCGGTCCTGGACCCGAGGATCCGGTATGCCTGACACCACCTCACAGACCACGCTCACGGCAACCGACAAGACGGCGGCCGAGCCGGCCGCCGTCGCGGGCGGCGAGACCAAGTCCAAGCAGGGCAAGCCCCGTTCCCTCTGGGGCGACGCCTGGTTCGAGCTGCGGCACCGCCCCATGTTCTGGGTGTCGGCGACGCTGCTCGTGCTGCTCCTGGCGATCGCGGCCTTCCCGGGAATGTTCACCAGCGCCGACCCCACCAAGGGCGACCTGACGAACCACTTCCTGAGCAAGCCGGAGCTGACCCACTTCTTCCAGCCCGACTGGTTCGGATACGACGGCCAGGGCCGCTCCATCTACGCCCGCGTCATCCACGGCACCCGCGCCTCGATCCTCGTGGGCGTCGGCGTCACCGCGGTCGTGACTCTCGTCGGCGGACTGTTCGGCCTGCTCGCGGGCTACTTCGGCGGGCTGCTCGACTCGATCATCTCCCGCCTCACGGACATCTTCTTCGGCATCCCGTTCCTGCTCGGCGCGATGGTCGTCCTGAACGCCTTCACCGAGCGCAAGGTGTACGTGGTGATCCTCGCCCTGGCCTTCCTCGGCTGGACGTCGATCGCCCGCGTCACCCGCAGCTCGGTGATCAGCGCCAAGCAGGCGGACTACGTGACGGCCGCCCGCGCCCTCGGCGCGAGCACCACGCGGATGCTGTTCCGGCATGTGCTGCCCAACGCCGTCGCGCCGACCATCGTGGTCGCCACGATCGCCCTCGGCGGTTACATCTCGGCGGAGGCGACGCTCTCCTACCTCGGCCTCGGCCTGTCCGAGCCCGCGATCTCCTGGGGCATCGACATCTCCGAGGCGTCCAAGCAGATCCGCGACAACCCGCACGCGCTGATGTTCCCGGCCGGAATGCTGACGCTGACCGTCTTCGCGTTCATCATGCTCGGCGACGCGGTCCGCGACGCCCTCGACCCGAAGCTGCGCTGAGGAGGGCGTACGTGACCACCATCGACAAGACCATGAGCGTCCCGGGCCCGCGCGACGGGTCCGAGGCCGACGCCCCGCTGCTCGAAGTGCGCGATCTGCACGTCGAGTTCCACACCCGTGACGGTGTGGCCAAGGCGGTCAACGGCGTCAACTACACCGTGGACGCGGGCGAGACGCTCGCCGTCCTCGGCGAGTCCGGCTCCGGCAAGTCCGTGACCGCGCAGGCGATCATGGGCATCCTCGACATGCCGCCCGGGAAGATCCCGCAGGGCGAGATCCGCTTCCGCGGCCAGGACATGCTCACCATGTCCAACGAGGAGCGGCGCAAGATCCGCGGCCAGAAGATCGCCATGATCTTCCAGGACGCGCTCTCCGCCCTCAACCCGGTGCTCTCGGTGGGCTACCAGCTCGGCGAGATGTTCCGCGTGCACCAGGGCCTCGGCAAGAAGGAGGCCAAGGCCAAGGCGATCGAGCTGATGGACCGGGTGCGCATCCCGGCCGCCAAGGAGCGGGTGAACGACTACCCGCACCAGTTCTCCGGCGGTATGCGTCAGCGCATCATGATCGCCATGGCGCTCGCCCTCGAACCGGACCTGATCATCGCGGACGAGCCGACCACCGCGCTCGACGTGACCGTGCAGGCCCAGGTCATGGACCTCCTCGCTGAACTGCAGCAGGAGTACAACATGGGCCTGATCCTCATCACCCACGACCTGGGTGTGGTCGCGGACGTCGCCGACAAGATCGCGGTGATGTACGCGGGCCGGATCGTCGAGACCGCCCCGGTGCACGAGCTCTACAAGCGCCCCGCGCACCCGTACACCCGGGGTCTGCTCGACTCGATCCCGCGCCTGGACCAGAAGGGCCAGGAGCTGTACGCGATCAAGGGTCTGCCGCCCAACCTGACCCGGATTCCCCAGGGTTGCGCCTTCAACCCGCGCTGCCCGAAGGCCGAGGACATCTGCCGTACGGACGTCCCCGTCCTGCACCAGGTGACCGAGCAGGGCGGTGGCGACATCGCGGGCCGCGGCAGCGCCTGCCACTTCTGGAAGGAGACGATCCATGGCTGAGCTGAACAAGGGCGAAGAGCCGGTGGACGCCACACCCAACGTCTCCGCGGTGGAAGCGGCCGACGCGGCCACCGAGGACGCCGCAGTCGAGGCCATCGAGGCCCCGGTCGAGCGCGGCGAGCCGATCCTGCAGGTGCGGAACCTGGTCAAGCACTTCCCGCTGACCCAGGGCATCCTCTTCAAGCGGCAGATCGGCGCGGTCAAGGCCGTCGACGGGATCTCCTTCGACCTGTACCAGGGCGAGACCCTGGGCATCGTGGGCGAGTCCGGCTGCGGCAAGTCGACCGTCGCCAAGCTGCTGATGCTGCTCGAGAAGGCCACCGCGGGCGAGGTGTTCTACAAGGGCCAGGACATCACCAAGCTGTCCGGCCGCGCCCTCAAGGCCGTGCGCCGCAACATCCAGATGGTGTTCCAGGACCCGTACACCTCGCTGAACCCGCGCATGACGGTCGGCGACATCATCGGGGAGCCGTACGACATCCACCCCGAGGTGGCTCCCAAGGGCGACCGGCGCCGCAAGGTGCAGGAGCTCCTGGACGTCGTCGGGCTCAACCCGGAGTACATCAACCGCTATCCGCACCAGTTCTCCGGCGGCCAGCGCCAGCGCATCGGCATCGCCCGCGGCCTCGCGCTCAACCCGGAGATCATCATCTGCGACGAGCCGGTGTCCGCGCTCGACGTGTCGGTGCAGGCGCAGGTCATCAACCTGATGGAGAAGCTGCAGGACGAGTTCAACCTGTCCTACCTCTTCATCGCGCACGACCTGTCCATCGTGCGGCACATCTCCGACCGCGTCGGCGTGATGTACCTGGGCAAGATGGCCGAGATCGGCACGGACGCCCAGATCTACGACCACCCGACGCACCCGTACACGCAGGCGCTGCTCTCCGCGGTGCCGGTGCCGGACCCGGAGGCGCGCGAGGGCCGGGAGCGGATCATCCTCACCGGCGACGTGCCCTCGCCGGCCAACCCGCCCTCCGGCTGCCGGTTCCGCACCCGCTGCTGGAAGGCGCAGGACAAGTGCGCCAACGAGGTGCCGCTGCTCGCGGTGCCCGAGCGGTTCAAGAGCTCGGACACGCCGGCCGCGCACGAGTCGGCCTGCCACTTCGCCGAGGAGAAGGACGTCGTGCACGCCGCCTGACCCCGCGTCACGTCACAGGGAAACCCCCCGGAAGCGCCCGCTCGGGCATCCGGGGGGTTTCTGCTTGACGGAGTGCACGGAAGGGGGCCGTGCACATGCGGCCCGTCCGGGGCTGGGGTGTATTGGGGCCTACCTGTGCGTATCGCATCTAGGAGGCACTCCATGCGCGGAGCCACCCACGCCAAGTGGGCCGTGTGCGCGGCCTTCGTCGTCCTCGCGGCGACGGCCTGCGGCGGCGGAAGCAGCAGCGCCGGCGACGGGGCCGGGATCGTGCGCTCCTCCTGGGGCGACCCGCAGAACCCGATCGAGCCGGCCAACACCAACGAGGTGCAGGGCGGCAAGGTCCTCGACATGGTCTTCCGGGGCCTGAAGCGGTACGACCCGAAGACCGGCGAGGCCCAGGACATGGTCGCCGAGAAGATCGACACCACCGACCAGCAGAACTTCACGGTCACCCTGAAGCCCGGCTGGACGTTCAGCAACGGCGAGAAGGTCACCGCCAAGTCCTTCGTGGACGCCTGGAACTACGGCGCGCACGTCGACAGCAAGCAGAACAACTCCCCGTTCTTCTCGAACATCCAGGGGTACGAAGACGTCCACCCGGAGTCCGGGGCCGCCAAGGCCAAGACGATGTCGGGCCTGGTCGTGAAGGACGAGCGGACGTTCACGGTCAAGCTGAAGGAGAAGTTCTCCACCTGGCCGGAGACCCTCGGCTACCAGGCGTTCCTGCCGCTGCCCCAGTCGTTCTTCAAGGACCACGAGGCCTGGCTGAAGAAGCCGGTGGGCAACGGCCCGTACACGGTGGACTCGTACACCAAGGGCTCGTCGATGAAGCTGCGCGCCTGGGACGGCTACAAGGGCCCGGACAAGGCGCAGAACGGCGGCGTCGACCTGGTCGTCTACACGGACAACAACACCGCGTACACCGACCTGATGGCGGGCAACCTCGACCTCGTCGACGACGTGCCGGCCAAGCAGCTGAAGAACGTCAAGGCCGACCTCGCCGACCGGTACATCAACCAGCCCGCGCTGATCATCCAGACGATGGTCTTCCCGACGTACGACAAGAACTGGTCCAAGCCCGGCATGGAGAAGGTCCGCAAGGGGCTGTCCATGGCGATCGACCGGGACGAGATCACCCGGCAGATCTTCCAGAAGACCCGCACCCCCGCCAGCGACTGGACCTCGCCCGCCCTGCGCGAACAGGGCGGCTACAAGGCCGGCTTGTGCGGCGAGGCCTGCACCTACGACCCGAAGCGGGCCAAGAAGCTGATCGAGGAAGGCGGTGGACTGCCCGGCGGGAAGGTGCAGTTGACGTCGAACGTGGACACCGGCTCGCACCGCGAGTGGATGGACGCGGTCTGCAACAGCATCAACAACGCGCTCGGCAAGGGCGCGGTGTGCACGGTCAACCCGGTCGGCACGTTCGCCGACTTCAAGAACCAGCAGTCCACCTTCAAGATGACCGGCCCGTTCCGCTCCGGCTGGCAGGCGGACTACCCGCTGATCCAGAACTTCCTGCAGCCGCTGTACGCGACCGGCGGCTCCTCGAACTACGGCAAGTTCGAGAACAAGCAGTTCGACGCGCTGATCGCCGCGGCCAACCGGGAGAGCGACCTGGCCGCGGCCGTGAAGAAGTTCCAGGACGCGCAGAAGATCCTCGCCGAGCAGATGCCCGCCATCCCGCTCTGGTACCAGAACGGCTCCGCGGGCTGGTCGGACCTGATCTCCGACGTCCAGCTCAACCAGTTCAGCGTCCCGGTCTACGACCAGATCAAGGTCGGCTGAGCAGCAACCGAGGCAGGGGGCACCCTCATGGGCCGCTATGTGATCCGACGCCTGCTCCAGATGATCCCGGTCTTCATCGGCAGCACCTTCCTGATCTTCGTCATGGTGTACGCGCTCGGCGACCCCGTCGCCGCGCTCTTCGGGGACAAGGCGCCCGACCCGGCGACCGCGGCCCGCATCCGGCACGAGCTGTACCTCGACCAGCCGCTGTGGAAGCAGTACCTGCACTACATGGGGCAGATCTTCCAGGGCGACTTCGGCACCGCGTTCAACGGCCAGAAGGTCACCGAACTCCTCGCCAGCGCCTATCCGGTGACGCTGCGTCTGACCCTCGTCGCGATCGTCATCGAGCTGATCGTCGGCATCTCCCTCGGGGTGATCAGCGGGCTCAGGCGCGGCCGGTCCGTGGACACCTCGGTGCTCGTGCTCACGCTGATCGTCATCTCCGTGCCGACGTTCGTCAGCGGGTACGTCCTGCAGTTCCTGTTCGGCGTCAAGTGGGGCGTGATCCGGCCGACGGTGTCGCCGGACGCGCCGTTCGACGAGCTGATCCTGCCGGGCGTCGTGCTCGCCCTGGTGTCCCTCGCGTACGTGACGCGGCTGACCCGTACGTCCATCGCGGAGAACGTGCGCGCCGACTATCTGCGGACCGCCGTCGCCAAGGGGCTGCCGCGGCGCCGGATCATCACCCGGCACCTGCTGCGCAACTCGCTGATCCCGGTGGTCACCTTCATCGGCACGGACATCGGGGCGCTGATGGGCGGCGCCATCGTCACGGAGAAGATCTTCAACATCCACGGCGTCGGCTACCAGATCTACCAGGGCATCCTCCGCAACAACGCCCCCACGGTCGTCGGCTTCGTGACGATCCTGGTGATCGTCTTCCTGCTCGCCAACCTGCTCGTCGACCTTCTGTACGCGGTCCTGGACCCGAGGATCCGTTATGCCTGAGCCCTACGACCCCCAGCAGGCGATCGCCCCGCACGGCTCGGGAGGCGCCATGGACCTGGCCGTGAGCGAAGCCGAAACCGCCGAGCGCGAGCCGCCGCCCGGCGGGCCGCCCGGCGCCGGGCCGCGGCCCGGCAAGCCGCGCAGCCTCTGGTCCGACGCCTGGTTCCAGCTGCGCCGCAACCCCGTCTTCCTGGTCTCCGGCCTGCTGATCCTCTTCCTCGTCACCATCTCGCTCTGGCCGAGCCTGATCGCGAGCGGCGACCCCCTGGAGTGCCATCTCGCCAAGGCCCAGGAGGGCTCGCAGCCCGGCCACCCCTTCGGCTTCGACAGCCAGGGCTGCGACGTCTACACCCGGACCGTGTACGGGGCCCGCGCCTCCATCACCGTCGGCGTCTGCGCCACCCTCGGCGCCGCGCTGCTCGGCAGCCTCCTCGGCGGGCTCGCCGGGTTCTTCGGCGGCTGGTGGGACGCGCTGCTCTCCCGGATCGCCGACATCTTCTTCGGCATCCCGGTGATCCTCGGCGGCCTCGTGCTGCTCTCCGTGGTCACCAGCTCGACGGTGTGGCCGGTGGTCGGGTTCATCGTGCTGCTCGGCTGGCCGCAGGTCTCCCGTATCGCCCGCGGCTCGGTGATCACCGCCAAGCAGCACGACTACGTGCAGGCCGCGCGGGCCCTCGGCGCGAGCAACGGGCGGATGCTGCTGAGGCATGTCGCGCCGAACGCGGTCGCGCCGGTCATCGTCGTCGCGACCATCGCCCTCGGCACGTACATCGCCCTGGAGGCCACCCTGTCGTTCCTCGGCGTCGGACTCCGGCCGCCCACCGTGTCCTGGGGCATCGACATCTCCAACGCCGCCCAGTCCATCCGCAACGCCCCGCACATGCTGCTCTGGCCCGCGGGCGCCCTGAGCGTCACCGTCCTGGCGTTCATCATGCTCGGCGACGCGGTCCGCGACGCCCTCGACCCGAAGCTGAGGTGATGTCGCCATGCTGCTCGAAGTACGCGACCTGCACGTGGAGTTCAGGACCCGCGACGGCATCGCCCAGGCCGTCAACGGGGTCTCGTACGCGGTCGACGCGGGGGAGACGCTTGCCGTCCTCGGCGAGTCCGGCTCCGGGAAGTCGGTCACCGCGCAGGCGATCATGGGCATCCTCGACGTGCCGCCCGGGCGGATCACCGGCGGCGAGATCCTCTTCCAGGGCCGGGACCTGCTCCAGCTCAAGGAGGACGAACGGCGCAAGGTGCGCGGCGCCGAGATGGCGATGATCTTCCAGGACGCGCTGAGCTCCCTCAACCCCGTGCTCACCGTCGGCGAGCAGCTCGGCGAGATGTTCGTGGTGCACCGCGGGATGTCCAAGAAGGACGCGAAGCTCAAGGCGATCGAGCTGATGGACCGGGTGCGCATCCCGGCGGCGAAGGAGCGGGTCGGGCAGTACCCGCACCAGTTCTCCGGCGGCATGCGCCAGCGCATCATGATCGCGATGGCGCTCGCCCTCGAACCCGCGCTGATCATCGCCGACGAGCCCACGACGGCCCTCGACGTCACCGTGCAGGCCCAAGTCATGGACCTCCTGGCCGAGTTGCAGCAGGAGTACCGCATGGGCCTGATCCTCATCACCCACGACCTGGGGGTGGTCGCGGACGTCGCCGACCGGATCGCGGTGATGTACGCGGGCCGCATCGTCGAGACCGCCCCCGTCCACGACCTCTACAAGGCCCCGGCCCACCCGTACACCCGCGGCCTGCTCGACTCGATCCCGCGCCTGGACCACAAGGGCCACGAGCTGTATGCGATCAAGGGTCTGCCGCCCAACCTGATGGCGATCCCGTCCGGCTGCGCCTTCCACCCGCGCTGCCCGCGCGCCCGGGACGTGTGCCGCACGGACGAGCCGCCGCTGTACGCCGTCGACGAGGACGCGGGGCGGGCCAGCGCCTGCCACTTCTGGAGGGAGACGCTGCGTGACGCCTGAACCCGTCGAACCGCTCCTCGAAGTACGCGGCCTCGTCAAGCACTTCCCGCTCACCCGGGGCGTCGTCCTCAAGAAGAAGGTCGGCGCCGTGCAGGCCGTCGACGGCGTCGACCTCGACCTGGGCCGGGGCGAGACCCTCGGCATCGTGGGGGAGTCCGGCTGCGGCAAGTCCACGGTCGCGAAGCTCCTCATGAACCTGGAGCGCCCGACGGCCGGCTCGATCCGGTACAAGGGCGAGGACATCACCCGCCTGTCCGGCCGCGCGCTGAAATCCGTACGCCGCAACATCCAGATGGTGTTCCAGGACCCGTACACGTCCCTGAACCCGCGGATGACCGTCGGCGACATCGTCGGGGAGCCGTACGAGATCCACCCCGAGGCCGCCCCGAAGGGGGACCGGCGCCGGCGGGTCCGGGAACTCCTCGACGTGGTCGGGCTCGACCCGGACTACGTCAACCGCTACCCGCACCAGTTCTCCGGCGGGCAGCGCCAACGCATCGGCATCGCCCGCGGGTTGGCGCTCCGGCCGGAGATCATCGTCGCCGACGAGCCGGTGTCCGCGCTCGACGTGTCCGTCCAGGCACAGGTGGTCAACCTGCTCGACCGGCTGCAGTCGGAGTTCTCCCTCTCGTACGTGTTCATCGCCCACGACCTGTCGATCGTCCGGCACATCTCCGACCGGGTCGGCGTCATGTACCTCGGGCGGATCGTGGAGACGGGCACGGGCGAGGAGATCTACGAGCATCCGACGCACCCGTACACGCAGGCGCTGCTGTCGGCTGCGCCGGTGCCGGATCCGGGGGCTCGGGCGCACCGGGAACGGATTCTGCTCGCGGGGGACGTGCCGTCCCCCGCTGATCCCCCTTCGGGGTGCAGGTTTCGTACCCGGTGCTGGAAGGCGCAGCCGCGGTGCGAGGCGGAGGTGCCCCTCCTCGCCTCCCCCGAGGTGTTCCGTGGGACGGAGGGGCCGGCGGATCATGCGTCGGCGTGCCATTTCGCGGAGGAGCGCCAGGTGGTCCCGTCGACGGCCGGCTGACCCGGGGTCGGTCGTTCGTCGTCGGCTTTCCCGCCGTGGGCAGGGGGACGACGTGCCCCGACAGGGGCGCGGGGAACTGCGCGAGCGACCACGACGGCGCGGCAGCCGAACGGACACCGCCGGAGGCTTTCGGGAAGGGGCGGGGTGGGGAAACAAACCGGCAACCACGCCGACGCAGCCGCGACACGAGGCACCGCCACCCTGGAACACGTGCGGCCGTGCGGGTGCCGTAGGTCGGCCGGGGTGCGCCATGTCACCCCGGCCGACCGCCGTACGGCAGACCGCTACAGCCCCAACGACCGCTTCAGGAAGTCCACCTGGAGCAACAGCAGGTTCTCCGCCACCTGCTCCTGCGGCGTCATGTGCGTGACCCCGGACAGCGGCAGCACCTCGTGCGGACGCCCGGCCGCGAGCAGCGCGGAGGAGAGGCGCAGGGTGTGCGCCATCACCACGTTGTCGTCGGCGAGGCCGTGCACGATCATCATCGGCCGGGCCGGCTCCACCGCCCCCGACAGCCCTTCGTCGGTCACGAGGGAGTTCTCCGCGTACACCTCGGGCTGCGTGTTCGGGTCGCCCAGGTACCGCTCCGTGTAGTGCGTGTCGTACAGCCGCTGGTCCGTGACCGGGGCGCCGACGATCGCCGCGTGGAAGACGTCGGGGCGGCGCAGGGCGGCGAGGCCGGCGAGGTAGCCGCCGAAGGACCAGCCGCGGATGGCGACCCGCGAGAGGTCGAAGGGGAAGCGGTCGGCGAGCGACTGCAGCGCGTCGACCTGGTCCTGCAGGACCGCGGCTGCCATGTTGTCCCGGATCTCCTTCTCCCAGGCGGGAGTTCGCCCCGGGGTGCCGCGGCCGTCCGCGACGAGGACGGCGAAGCCCTGGTCGGCGAACCACTGCGACGTGAGGTACGGGTTGTGCGCCGCCGCCACGCGCGCGTGGTGCGGCCCGCCGTACGGGTCGAGGAGCACGGGGAGCGGACCGTCGCTCTCGCGGTAGTCCGTGGGGAGCAGGACGGCGCACGGAATCCGGCGTGCGCCCGCCTCGGTGAGCGTGAGCCGCGGCGTGATGCCCGGCTGCTCCGCGTACGAGGCGATCTGCACCAACTGCTTGCCGTCCCACAGCACTTGGACCTGCGCACCGGGGTGCTCGGGGCGCGCCGAGACGAGCACGGTCACCCCGCCGGAGCGCACCGCCGAGTGCACGCCGGGCTCCTGCGAGACGCGCTCCACGCCCAGCTCGTTGACCCGGTACACATGCGTCTCGCCGATCTCCGGGGACTTGGCGGCCTCGCCCGCCGACGCCGCGATCAGGACGTCCTCGTCCGCGATGTCGAGGACCGCCCGCACCTGCAACTGCGGCCCCGTCAGCGGCCGTTCGCCGACCGAGAGGACCCGCGCGCCGCCCTCGTCCGCGATCCGCACCAGCTGCCCCGACGGCGTCCACGCGGGCACGCCGGGCAGCAGCTCCAGCCAGTCCGGGTCGTCGTCGGCGTGCACCATCCGGGTCGACCCGGTGTCCGGGTCCACGGCCAGGTACAGCTGGTCGCGCTGACTCCGCGCCTGCACGAGCAGCAGCGGCGCCCCGGCCGACGACCAGTGCACGCGCGCCAGATACGGGTACTTGGCCCGGTCCCACTCGACCTCGGTCCGCGAGCCGTCCAGGCCGAGCACGAAGAGCCGTACGTCCGCGTTGGGCGTGCCCGCCGCCGGGTACGCGACCGGGGCGGGCTCCCGGTCCGGGTGCGCCGGGTCGGCGATCCACCAGCGGCGCACCGGCGCGTCGTCCACCCGCGCGACCAGGAGCCGGTCCGAGTCCGGCGACCACCAGAAGCCGCGCGAACGCCCCATCTCCTCGGCCGCGATGAACTCCGCGAGGCCGTACGTCACCGTCGCCGGGTCCGCGCCCGGCTCCGGGTCCGGTTCGGCGAGCGCCCGGTCGTCCGCGCCCTCGGCGCCCACCACGCGCAGGGCGCCGCCGCTGACGTACGCGACGTGGCGGCCGTCGGGTGCGGGCCGGGGGTCGATCACCGGGCCGGGGACGGGCAGTTCACGGGCCGTGCCCGCGCGCAGCTCGGCGGTGAAGAGGCGGCCGGAGAGCGCGAAGGCCGCCAACTCCACGGCGGCGTCCGTGGCGTAGCCCACGATGCCCGCGCCGCTCTCGCGGCTGCGCTCGCGGCGGGCGCGCTCCTGGGCGGACAACTGCTCGGTGGCGCCGTGCAGCAGGGCCACCGGGTCGGCGGCGACCCGCTCGGCCGGCTCCTGCCGCCCGGCGGAGTCGACATCGAGGACCCACAGCACGGTCTCCCGGTCCGTGCCGGAGCGGGACCGCAGGAAAACGACCCGGGATCCATCAGGTGAGACGGTGAATGCGCGGGGCGCACCGAGCGTGAAGCGCTGGGTCCGCGCGTGGCGACGAGGGAACGACGGCGGCGGAGTCTGTGGGGGCTGTGGGGACGTCATGCCCCGAGGCTACTGATCGCGCCGCCGCCATGCGCCCCTCGTGCTGCCATGCACCGATCCATGCCGTCACACGGAAAGTTATGATCCGTAGCACTGGGTGGGTATACCCCTGGCGTGTGCCGAACTGGCGTACGCCGCCCCGGTGTTGAGGCGGTCCGAGCGGGCCGCCCGCTTGCTGTCCGACGTCCCGACGTCCCGTCGTCCTATGGAGGTGAACCGCCGTGGCCCTGTCGATTTCGGCGGTGGTGCTGTTCGCGATCATCGTCGTACTTCTGATCAAGAAGTCAGGGTTGAAGGCGGGGCACGCGCTCGTCTGTGTGCTGCTCGGTTTCTATCTGGCCAGCTCCTCGATCGCTCCCACGATCAGCGAGGTCACGACCAATGTGGCGGGCATGCTGGGCGACCTGAAGTTCTGAGGACGGGGCGCGGCGGGCGAGGGGGTGCCTGCCCGGCGCCCCCTCGTAGGCTGGGGGCATGACGGAACTGGCGGATCGGCGTCTGCTCCTGGTGCACGCGCACCCCGATGACGAGTCGATCAACAACGGCGCGACCATGGCCACCTATGCCGCGCAAGGCGCCCATGTCGCGCTCGTGACCTGCACCCTCGGCGAGGAGGGCGAGGTGATTCCGCCTGCCCTCGCCCACCTCGCGGCCGAGCACGAGGACAGCCTCGGCGCCCACCGCGCCGAGGAACTGGCCGCGGCGATGAAGGAGCTCGGCGTCACGGACCACCGCTTCCTCGGCGGGCCCGGCCGGTTCCGCGACTCCGGGATGATGGGCGTCGAGCAGAACCACCGCCCCGGCGCCTTCTGGTCCGCCGACGTGGACGAGGCGGCCGCGTTCCTCGTCGAGGTGATCCGGGAGGTGCGCCCCCAGGTCCTCGTCACGTACGACCCGGACGGGGGGTACGGGCACCCGGACCACATCCAGGCGCACCGCGTCGCCATGCGCGCCGCCGACCTCGCCGCCGAGCCCGGCTTCCGCCCGGACCTCGGGCCCGCCCACGAGATCGCCAAGATCTACTGGAACCGGGTCCCGCGCTCCCTCGGCGAGCGCCTCTTCGCCGAGCTGCGCGAGCACGCCGTCGCCGAACTGCCGTGGGCGGCCGCGCAGCTGGCGGACGTGCCGGGCGTGGTGGACGACGACCGCATCACGACCGTGATCGACGGCCGCCCCCAAGTCGCCCGCAAGGCCGCCGCGATGCGCGCCCACGCGACCCAGATCGCCGTCTCCGAACCCTGGTTCGCGCTCTCCAACGACCTGGCGCAGCCGCTGTTCGACACCGAGTTCTACGAGCTGGTCCGCGGCCGCTCCGGCGCCGCACCCGGCGAGCGCGAGACCGACCTTTTCGCGGGCCTGCCCACCACGCGACGGCAGGACGACGGCACGACCCGGCCGCAGGACGACGGCACGACCCCACAGCACGACCGAGGAACGGTGACCGGCACGTGAGCACGCAAGGCACTCCAGGCACGCCACGCGCACGAGCGCAGGGGAACGCCCCCGGCGGCTTCATGGCCCAGCCGCTGAGGCCCGCCCGGCTCGTCGCGTACGTGCTGCTGCTCGCCATCGGCGCGGTCGCGGGCGCGGCGGGCGCGCTCATCCAAGCCGCCTGGTTCCCGGGCGGGTTGCTGCTCGCGCTGCTCGGCGCGGCCGGCGTCTGCTACGGCGGGGGGCGGGCCACGGGCAGCAGGGGCGGCGGCTTCGCGGCGGGCGCCGGCTGGCTGGTCGCCGTGATCCTGCTGACGTCGAGCAGGCCCGAAGGTGACTTCGTGTTCGGTGCCGGACTTGGCTCGTATGTCTACTTGTTGGGCGGTATGGCCGTCGCTGTGATGTGCGCCACGGTAGCGGTGCCTTCGCAACCCATGCCATCCAGCGGCCGACTTGGCAAGTGAGTCCCCGTATGAACCCCCGGGCGCATGGGATTGGCTGCGGTCGCCCGCTGGCCGGCGGGCGCGGCCAGTATGGTGGTGCGCGCCGCCGAGCTGCCCGCGCTGGCACCGTGCTTATTCCGCTAGAGGATCGGCGGGCGGCGGAGCCGATCGGGAGAACCTGCCTTGAGTCGTGAAACTGACAGTTCGTCCTCCGGGCCCCAGGGGCGCGGTGGAGCCGCGTACCCCTCGGGGACCCCGCCGTACGGACCGCCCGGCGGCGACCGCAGCGGAGGCGCCGACCGCACTCCGCAGGGCGCGCCCTGGCAGCAGGGCGCCGAGCCCGAGGCCGAGGAGCCCGCAGCGGACGGACCGGAGACGCAGACCACGCTGACCACCCGCGTCCGGATCAACATCCCCGGTTCGCGGCCCATCCCGCCCGTCGTGATGCGTACGCCGGTGGGCGACGGCGACAGCGCGGACGCCGCCGGCCCCTCGTCGCCGATCGGCGGCCGCAAGCAGTCCGGTACGGGAGCCGCCAGCCGCGGACCCGCCGGTGCCGGTGCTGCGGCTTCCGGCGCCGGTGCGGGCGGTACGGCCGCGCAGCAGGGCGCATCCGGCGCGGACGCGCCCGCAGAGAAGACCAGCGACTGGTTCGCCCCGCGCAAGCCCTCGCAGCCGACGAGCAGTTCGGGCGCACCCGGCAGTTCGGGCGCACCGGGCGTTTCCGGCGGCCCGGGCGGGCCCGGCGCTCAGGGCGCCCAGGGTGCCCCCGGCGGACCGGGTGGTCCCGGAGGCCCGGGCGCGCAGAGCGGTACGCGCGGAGACCTGCCGTTCTTCGCGGAGTCCGGCGACGGCGGCCCGGGACGCGGCCAGTCCGCACCGGGCGGCCAGGGTGGCCAGGGCGGCCAAGGCGGTCCTGGTGGCGGCCCGGGCGGACGCGGCGGTTCCGGCGCCCCCTCCGGCGGCCCGGGCGGCGCTCCCGGCGCCGGTCGTGGCCCCGGCGGCGGAAGCGCTCCGGGGATTGGCGGTGCGCCCGGCATCGGCGGCGCCGTCGCCGCGGGCGACCAGGGCACCGACAACCCCCTCGCGCGCAACAGCCTGTTCGGCCCCGGCCAGAGCGGGCCGACGCCCTCCGGCCTCGCCGCCCCGTCCGGCCCGACCGGCGGCCCCGCCACGGGCGACGGCCCCGTGCTGCCCGCCGCGTTCCAGAAGAGCGGCGGCGTCGGCAACGGCATCAGCGCCGGCCCGTCCGGCCCCGCCGCCGACGACACCGCCCTGCTCACCCCGCAGACCGGCGACGGGCCCCCGCCCGGCGGCCGGCACGTCTCCGGTGACACGCTGACCAGCGGCATCCCCGTCGTGCCGTCGAGCCCGCAGGCCGGCGCCGGTTTCCCCGGCCCGTCCGCCCCGCAGTCCCGGCACACCCCGCCGGTGCTCCCGGACCCGCCCGCCCCGCGCGGCCGCCAGACGGACGACGACCGGGACGCGTACGACGACTACGCGGACGAGCCGACCGCCGTGTCCGGCAAGAAGGCGAAGAGGGCCAAGAAGGGCCGCAACAAGCTGGTCCTGATCGGCGCCGGCGTGGTCGTGCTCGTCGGAGTCGCGTACGGCGCGGGCCTGTTGATGAACCACTCCGACGTCCCGAAGGGCACCACGGTGCTCGGCGTCGACATCGGCGGCGGCACCAGCGACGAGGCCGTGAAGAAGCTGGACGCGGCGATGGCCGAGCGCGCCACGCAGCCCCTGCAGCTCGCCATCGACGGCGACAAGGCCACCCTCGACCCTGCCCGCGCCGGACTGACCGTCGACACCCAGGAGACGGTCCGCCAGGCCTCCGGCAGCGACTACAACCCGGTCACCGTCATCGGCTCCCTCTTCGGCGCCGAGCGCGTCGTCGACCCGGTGATGCCGACCGACAAGGAGAAGCTGCGGGACGCCCTGGAGCGGGTCGCGGGCACCTCCGGCTCGGCCGCCGAGGCGACCATCAAGTTCCTGCCCGGCAAGGCCGTCCCGTCGTACGGCAAGTCCGGCAAGACGCTCAACCCGGAGGGCTCGGTCGCGGCCGTCGAGGCGGCCTACCGCACGCAGATCGAGACCGGCTCGAAGACCCCGGTCCAGCTGCCGGTCTCCGCGGCCGACCCGAACATCCCGAAGGCCGAAGTCGACCGCATGATGAAGGAGTTCGCCACCCCGGCGATGTCCGGACTCATCACGGTCCGCACGGACGCGGCCCACACGGTGTCGTTCAGCCCGGAGAAGTCGATCTACAAGTTCGTGAGCGTCCAGCCGGGCGCCCGGGGCAAGCTCGTCCCGAAGTACGACCTCGCGGCCCTCAAGGAGCTGTACGGCGGCGCCTTCGACGACGTGCGGCTGACCATGGCCGACGGCACGAAGAAGCCGGTCACGCCGCAGCTCGTGGCGCAGGCCGTCAACCGCGCCCTCGTCGGGGCGACCCCGGCGGAGCGCATCGTCCAGATCGGCCCGCAGCAGCAGAACTGACCGGTCCGCAGCAGCAGTTCGCGTACGGCACGACCCGCGAAGGTCGTGCCGTACGCGTATGCGGGGGCGGGTCAGTTCAGGCGGGAGCGGGCGATGCGGGCGTCGCGGCGGATCCGTTCGGCGGCCTGCCCGTCGACGGCCTCCACGACCTCCGCGTACTCGTCGAGCGCCGCAGCCCCCGTACGGAACTCGCCCCGCTGCACGAGGAGTTGCGCCCGCTCGTAGCGCAGCCTGGCCGGGTGCGAGGGCAGCAGCAGGGACAGGTCGAGGGCCCAGAGCGCCACGTCGGACCGCTCGGGCCGGACGGCCGCCCAGGCGCGGATGTTGTTCAGGATGCGGACGACGATGTCCAGCGGGTCGGCCGGGCGCAGCATCGACGGGTCCAGCGGCCCGCCCGTCGCACCCGACACGAGCAGCTCGGCGTCCGTGCCCGTCAGCACCCGGCCGCCGTCGAACGGGTCGGCGAGCACCTGATCCTCGGGCGGCCCGAAGCCGACCACGAAGTGCCCCGGCAGCGCCACCCCGTACACCGGGGCGCCCGCGCGGCGCGCGACCTCCGTCCACACCACCGACAGCAGGATCGGCAGCCCGCGCCTACGCCGCAGCACCTCGTGCAGCAGCGACGACTCCAGACGCCGGTAGTCGGCCTGCGAGCCGCGGAACGCGCAGCGCCCGCCGAGGAGTTCGGCGACCGCGGCGGCCCAGGCGCGCGGACCGCCCGGCTTGTACGGCAACAGCCCGGCAAGCCGGTCCAGCTCCATCTGCGCGGCGTCGACGCCCGCCTCGTCGAGCTGCGGGTCCGCCTCGGCCGCGAGCAGCAGGCAGAGCAGCGCCAGGTCGGGCCGCTCCGCCCGTGCCTCCCGCGCGAACTGCGCCCGCCGTTGTGTCGGCTCCGGTTCCATGGCCGCCCCGTCCCCGGTCAGGGGGCTTCCCCCTCGGCCGCCCGGTAGTGGTGGTAGCTGTGGTGCGGGGCGAAGCCCAGGCCGGTGTACATCGCCCGGGCCGCCTCGTTGTCGTCCTCGACCTGCAGCCACGCCGCCGACGCGCCCTCGTCCAGGGCCCGCCGCGCGAGCGCCGCCATCACGGCCGTGGCGAGGCCCTGCCGCCGCTGCTCCGGGTCGACCTCCACGGCCAGGAACCCGGCCCAGCGCCCGTCCACCACGCACCGCCCGATCGCCGCCGGCACCTCGCCCGTACCCGGCACGGACGCGAACCACGTCGACGGGCCGCTGCTCAGCACCCGGGCCACGTGCGGCCCCGGCGTCCCGAACCGCTGATAGCGCCGCAGCCAGCCCTCGTCGTACGCGCGGTCGAGCCGCACCCGTGCGGTGTCCGCGTCCAGGTCGCCGAGCGGGGCCAGGCCGCCGGTCCACACCTGTGCGCTCACCTCGCGCACCCAGCCGCGCCGCTCCAACTCCGCGGCGAGCAGCTCCTGCGTGCCCTCGGCGCCGGTCGCGAGCTGCGCGTACGCGGGCAGCCCGCGGCGCGCGTACCAGTCCCGCACGTACGCGAGCGCCTCGTCGAGCGGGCGGCCCGGATCACCGAGCGGCAGCACGGAGTTGGCCCGCCGCGTGAACCCGGAGGCCGCTCTGAGCGTCCAGTCGCCGAGCTGCTCGCTCTCGACCGGCTCCCAGGCGCGGGCGGTCACCCGGGCCAGCTCGGCGAAGGAGGCGGCGGGGCCGCGGCGACGCGCCGGGGCGGCCGGGACGACTTTTCCGGCGACCAGCGTGGATTCCGCGATGCGGACAGACTCCCCGTCGCGCCGTGTGATGAGCAGCACACCCTCGGTCCACGAAGTGAGAACTCCGACCGTGTCGGTGAACTTCTCACCCGGGATTCCGGCCCCGCTCAAGCACCGTACCGACACGCGTTTTCCCACGTCAGTAGGCTTGATGTGGACTTCGAGGAGCCCGCCTCCGATGATTTCCACAGCTCAGTCCGCCCCTCCTGTTCGGATCATGACCCGGAACGGAGATACTAGGTGCGGGCATCGACGACGCCGCGCTCCCGCGCGCCAGGCGGCGGAGCCTGAGGAGGCCCGCCAGCGCCCTATCGAGGAGGAACGACAGCGTGACTTACGTCATCGCGCAGCCTTGTGTCGACGTCAAGGACAAGGCGTGCATCGAGGAGTGCCCGGTCGACTGCATCTACGAGGGCTCCCGGTCCTTGTACATCCACCCGGATGAATGCGTCGACTGTGGAGCCTGCGAGCCGGTGTGCCCGGTCGAGGCGATCTTCTACGAGGACGACACTCCGGAGGAGTGGAAGGACTACTACAAGGCGAACGTCGAGTTCTTCGACGAGCTCGGCTCGCCGGGCGGCGCCAGCAAGCTCGGCCTGATCGAGCGCGACCACCCCTTCATCGCCGCACTGCCGCCGCAGAACCAGTAAGCGGCCCGCGGTCCAGCGCCTCGCCCCGGTCCCGTACGGCCTCGACTGCCGCACGGGACCGTGGTGTTTGCGCGGTACGGCCGCGGCGCCGCGCAGCACGTACGAGAAAGTGAGCAGCCCCGTGAGTCCAAGCGTGGGCGCGGTCTCTTCGCGCCTTCCCGTCTTCCCCTGGGACAAGCTGGAGCCGTACAAGGCGACGGCCGCGGCGCACCCGGGCGGCATCGTCGACCTGTCCGTCGGCACGCCGGTCGACCCGGTGCCCGAGCTGATCCGATGCGCCCTCACGGCCGCCAGCGACAGCCCGGGCTATCCGACGGTCTGGGGCACCCCCGAGCTGCGCGACGCGATCACCGGCTGGTGCGAACGCCGCCTCGGCGCACGCGGGATGACGCACCGCGGGGTGCTGCCGGTCGTCGGCTCCAAGGAACTCGTCGCCTGGCTCCCCACCCAGCTGGGCCTCGGCCCGGGTGACAAGGTCGCCTACCCGCGCCTCGCCTACCCGACGTACGAGGTCGGCGCCCGCCTGGCCCGCGCCGAGTACGTGGCGTACGACGACCCGACGCAGCTCGACCCGGCCGGCCTGAAGCTGCTCTGGCTCAACTCGCCCTCCAACCCGACCGGTCGGGTCCTGACCAAGGACGAGCTGACCCGCACGGTGGCCTGGGCGCGCGAGCACGGCGTGCTGCTCGTCTCCGACGAGTGCTACCTCGAACTCGGCTGGGAGGCGGAGCCGGTCTCGGTCCTGCACCCGGACGTGTGCGGCGGCTCCCACGAGGGCCTCGTCGCCGTCCACTCGCTCTCCAAGCGCTCCAACCTGGCGGGCTACCGGTCGGCGTTCCTCGCCGGTGACGAGGCGGTCCTCGGCGAGCTCCTGCAGATCCGCAAGCACGGCGGCATGATGACGCCCGCGCCGGTCCAGGCGGCCACGATCGCGGCGCTCGGCGACGACACCCACGTCACCGAGCAGCGCGCCCGGTACGCGGCCCGCCGCACGGCCCTGCGCGAGGCCCTGCTCGGCCACGGCTTCCGCATCGAGCACAGCGAGGCGAGCCTCTACCTGTGGGCCACCCGCGACGAGGACTGCTGGTCGACGGTCGCCCACCTCGCGGGCCTCGGCGTCCTGGTCGCCCCCGGCGACTTCTACGGCCGCGCCGGCGGACGCCACGTCCGCGTCGCCTTCACGGCCACGGACGAACGCGTCGCGGAGGCGGTCAAGCGGCTGGCCTAGCGCCACTCGGCCACGTACGTACGGCCGTGAACGCACGGAAGGGCCCGGGGAGTTGACGCTCCCCGGGCCCTTCCGTGTCCGTGTGTCGCTCAGCCGAGGGCCGGCAGGCCGCCCGTCGGGAGGGTCTCCACCGGGAGCTTGTTCTGGGTCGCGCTGCCCGCGGTGTCGCCGAGCGCCTTCGTCGCGCCGCCGACCAGGCCGCCCGCCGCCTTCTTCGCCTTCGGGGCGGTGCTCTTGCCGGTCTTGCCGACCTTCTTGCCCGTCTGGTCGACGGTCTTGCCCGCCTTCTTGACGGTCTTGCCCGTGGCCTTGTCGCCGGCGAGCCCGGTGACCTTGCCGGTCGCACCGTCGACGGTCTCGCCCACGCCGTCCGGGGCGGTCAGGGCGCCGACAGCGGGCGTGCCCGGCAGATCGGCGGCGCTCGCGGAGCCGGCCGCACCGACCACGGAAACTGCTCCCGCTGCGCTGAGCAGCGCGGCACGGGCGATCCGGCGGGTCAGGGGGAGGGACATGGTGCTCCTTGTGTGACAGAAGACAGTTGGCGTGTCCGCGTGGTGACTCCGGCCTGACCGGCCGCGGACGCCGTGACTACCGCTCGAAGCCCTCGAAGGTTGCGGGACGGCAACGTAAAGAGTTGGTAATGCGTCGCATTATCGGCTGCGGCTAAAACCGGACAAACAACGAGCAAAAGGTGTCTCCGGCGGCCGCCCTGCAGAATCCTCACTTCGCTTGATGCGCAAGGGATTTGAGGGCCCCGCAGCGGTCCCGCTCAAGGCCGCGCACCGAGGGGCGTGCGGCGTCGCCGCGAACTGACCCGGCTCCCTCGATCGGGTGAGGGCCCGCACTACTGGGCGGTGATGATCACTACCTCGTTCGCGGCACCGCTCGCCCCGCCCGAGCCGCCCGCGGCCTGCCCGGACGTGCCGCCCGAGCCCCCGGAGGCCGTGCGCCACTCGTGCCCGGGATCGGCGGCGTTCCACTCGCGGCCCGCGTACGAGACCCGCTCGATGCGCAGCGCGGACGCCTGGGCCACCGCCCAGTGCGCCAGCTCCCAGCCCCGCCTGTCGTCGCCGCCGCGCGCCGACACCGCCTTCGGCACCGGCACCCGCAGCGTCGTCCCGGCCGCCTTCGCCTTGCCGTCCTTCGCCTTGCCGTCCTGCGCCGGGGTGGCGCCCGCGGACTCGGGCCGCGGCAGCACGTCCTTGCCGAAGTCCCGGACCAGCGCCTGCCGCACCCGCTCCGGGTCGCCGGGCTCACGCGCCGGTTCCGTGCCGCACGTCAGGGTCGCCGCGGCCCGGCCGGTCAGCGCCGCGGAGAGCAGCGCGGCGTCCGGCTCGTGCTTCGCGTACGCCTGCGGGAAGCCGCTGCGCTGCACGCGCTGGGCGGCCACGGTGAGCGGCAGCCGCGAGTAGCCGGGGACCTTGTCCAGGTGCTCGTAGAACTTCCCCGCCGAGTACACCGGGTCCATGATCTGCTCGGTGTTCCCCCAGCCCTGCGAGGGGCGCTGCTGGAACAGGCCGAGGGAGTCCCGGTCGCCGTGGTCGATGTTGCGCAGGGCCGACTCCTGCAGGGCCGTCGCGAGCGCGATCGTCACGGCCCGCTCGGGCATGCCGCGCGAGGTGCCGACCGCCGAGATCGTCGCGGCGTTCACGGCCTGCTCGGTGCTCAGCTCGTACGTACCGCCGTCACCCGCCGCCGAGACGACCCGGCAGCCGGGGGCGGGCCTGCCGCCGCCCTCGTACTGCAGGAGCAGATAGCCGGCGAGGGCGAGCAGCACGGCGAAGGCCGCGGCGGCGCGTAGGAGGCGGCCGCGCCGGAATCGGGTGGGGGGCTGCTCGGGCACGCGCCAACCGTACTGGAGTCCGGGATGCGGCTCGCACGACGCCCTGGGGAACGGAAAGCGTAGGGTCCATGGCATGTCCGAAACCGCACTTGACCTCACCCTGGACGCGGCGAAGCTGACCGCGCAGCTCGTCGACTTCCCGTCGGAGAGCGGCACCGAGAAGCCCCTGGCCGACGCCATCGAGACCGCGCTGCGCGCCCTGCCGCACCTCACGGTGGACCGGTACGGCAACAACGTGGTGGCCCGTACGAACCTCGGCCGCGCCGAACGCGTCGTGCTCGCCGGGCACATCGACACCGTGCCGATCGCGGACAACGTCCCGTCCCGGCTCGACGAGGACGGCGTCCTGTGGGGCTGCGGCACCTGCGACATGAAGTCCGGCGTCGCCGTCCAGCTGCGCATCGCGCAGACGGTCACCGAGCCCAACCGCGACCTCACGTTCGTCTTCTACGACAACGAGGAGGTCGCCGCCCACCTCAACGGCCTCGGACATGTGGCGGACGCCCACCCGGACTGGCTGGAGGGCGACTTCGCGATCCTCCTGGAGCCCACCGACGGCCAGGTCGAGGGCGGCTGCCAGGGCACGCTGCGGGTCTTCCTGAAGCTGTCGGGGGAGCGCGCGCACTCCGCGCGCGCCTGGATGGGCGACAACGCGATCCACAAGGCCGCCCCGATCCTGGCCCGCCTCGCGGAGTACGAGCCGCGCAAGCCGTACGTGGACGGCCTCCAGTACCACGAGGGCCTCAACGCCGTCCGGATCGAGGGCGGCGTCGCCACCAACGTTATCCCCGACGCCTGCACCGTGGTCGTCAACTTCCGCTACGCCCCGGACCGCAGCATGGCGGAGGCCGAGCAGTTCGTACGGGACTACTTCGCGGACTGCGGCGTCGAGGAGTTCGTCGTCGACGACCACACCGGCGGGGCCAGGCCCGGGCTCGACCACCCGGCGGCGGCCGCGTTCATGGCGTCGGTCGGCGGCGAGGCCCGGCCCAAGTACGGCTGGACGGACGTCTCCCGGTTCAGCGCGCTCGGCGTGCCCGCCGTCAACTACGGGCCCGGGGCGCAGCTGCTCGCGCACAAGGTCGACGAGCGCGTCCAGACCGCCGAGATCCTGCACGCGGAGGAGCGGCTGCGCGCCTGGCTGGCGTCCTGACGTCGCGGCTGTTCATATCGATCTTGCCCGTTATGACGTTGTCGGTCACAGCTCTCTGCCTACGCTGAGGCAGCAACGCCGTCGGTGGAAGGGGATCTTCATGAGCAATCCGGAAGCACAGGGTCCGCTGGAGGAGCAGTACCTCGGGCCGGTCGTGCGACGCCGTGGCCAGGTCACGCCCGGCACCACCGACCAGCGGCTCCTCGACTCCGAGGGCGACTCGGAGTGGGTGCACACCGACCCCTGGCGGGTCATGCGCATCCAGTCCGAGTTCGTCGAGGGCTTCGGCGCCCTGGCCGAACTCCCGCCCGCGATCAGCGTGTTCGGCTCGGCCCGCACCCCGGTCGGCACTCCCGAGTACGAGGCCGGGGTGAGCCTCGGCCGGGCGCTGGTCGAGGCCGGCTTCGCGGTGATCACCGGCGGCGGCCCGGGCGCGATGGAGGCGGCCAACAAGGGCGCGCGCGAGGCCAAGGGCGTCTCGGTCGGCCTCGGCATCGAGCTGCCCTTCGAGCAGGGCCTCAACCCGCACGTCGACATCGGCGTGAACTTCCGCTACTTCTTCGTCCGCAAGACGATGTTCGTGAAGTACGCGCAGGGCTTCGTGGTCCTGCCCGGCGGCTTCGGCACCCTGGACGAGCTGTTCGAGGCCCTCACCCTCGTCCAGACCCGCAAGGTCACCCGCTTCCCGATCGTGCTGTTCGGCTCGGAGTACTGGAACGGCCTCGTGGACTGGCTCCGCAAGACGATGATCGCCGGCGGCAAGGCCTCGGAGCACGACCTGCAGCTGTTCCACGTCACGGACGACGTGGAGGAGGCGGTGGCGCTGGTGAGCAAGGAGGTCGGGCGGTAGGGGCTCCACCCCCGCGCCCCGAAAAGGGGCGCGGGGAACGGCGCGAGCGACCACGACGGCGGGAAGCCGGGCGGGCGCGTGGGAGCAGGGTCCGGGGCGGCAGCCCCAGATCGCCGAGCACCGTACGACGGTGCCGACCGCTCAGGCCAGACCCCGCCGAGCCACCGCAGGTGCCCGGTGGCCCGCGATCGTCGCCACCATGTCCAACACCTGCCGCGTCTCGGCGACTTCGTGCACCCGGTACACCTGCGCGCCCAGCCACGCCGACACCGCCGTCGTCGCCAGCGTGCCGATGACCCGCTCCTTCACCGGGCGGTCCAGGGTCTCGCCCACGAAGTCCTTGTTGGACAGCGAGACCAGCACCGGCCAGCCCGTGTCCACCATCTCCCCGAGCCGCCGGGTGGCCTCCAGGGAGTGCCGGGTGTTCTTGCCGAAGTCGTGCCCCGGGTCGATCAGCACCGACTCCCTCGGCACCCCCAACTCCACGGCCCGCTCGGCCAGTTCGACGGTCACCCGCAGGATGTCCGCCATCACGTCCTCGTACGCGGTCCGGTGCGGGCGGGTGCGCGGTTCGGCGCCGCCCGCGTGCGTGCAGACCAGGCCCGCGCCGTACCGCGCGGCGACCTCGGCGAGCTTCGGGTCGACCCCGCCCCAGGCGTCGTTGAGCAGATCGGCGCCCGCCTCGCAGACCGCCTCGCCGACCTCGTGGCGCCAGGTGTCGACGCTGATCACCACGTCCGGGAAGCGGCGGCGGACCTCGGCCACGAAGCCGACGGTGCGCCGGGCCTCCTCCGCGGCCGTGACCTCCTCGCCGGGTCCGGCCTTGACCCCGCCGATGTCGATGATCGCGGCGCCGTCGGCCACGGCCTGCTCCACGCGCGCGAGGGCGGGCTCGTCCTGGAACGTGGCGCCCTGGTCGTAGAAGGAGTCCGGAGTCCTGTTGACGATCGCCATGATCACTGGCTCGTGTGCGCCGAACTCGCGCCGTCCGAGCCGCAGCGGGCTGCCCATCCCCTGATTCCTCCTCGCATCGGTCGCCTGCGACCCTAACTGTCGGTGCCGCATGGCACGATCGGACGTGGTGAGCCTCCCCGGCGTCCTGCCCAGGAAGACTCTGTCAGTCCGCACTCTGCGCGCGCCCGACGGCCCGTCCGGCGCGCCCCCACCGGGAGTTGTTCGTGTTCTGGTTCCTGCTCATCGCGCTGGTCGTGGTGGTCGCCGCGGTCACCCTCGCCGTCGTGGGCGGCGGCGAGTCCACCGCGCTGCCCGATGCGGAGCCCGAGCGGCTCGCCGACCCGCTGCCGGTGACGCGCCCCGTGCACCGCGCCGACGTCGAGGCGCTCCGCTTCCCCCTGGCCCTGCGGGGGTACCGGATGCTGGACGTCGACGACGCCCTGAGCCGCCTCGGCGCCGAACTCGCCGAGCGGGACGCCCGGATCGCCGAGCTGGAGGCCACCCTCGCGGGCGCCCAGGCGATGGCGGTCGGCGCGGGCCGCGGCCTCGTCGACGAGGCGGGGCAGCAGCCCCCGGTGACGCCGGACGCCACCGACGCCACCGGCGCCGAGCACCCGGGAGGCCCCGAGCACCCTGAGCGCCCCGAGCCTCAGGACGGCCCGCCGAAGACCCTGCCCACCGCCTCACCCGACGCCCCCGAGGAGCCGCAGCGATGACCGAAGGCACCGCCAGGCCCGGCCCGGACGGCGCGCTGCGCTGCCCCTGGGCCCTCTCCACCGAGGACTACGTGGCGTACCACGACGAGGAGTGGGGCCGCCCGGTCCACGGGGACGACGCGCTGTACGAACGCCTCTGCCTGGAGGCGTTCCAGTCCGGCCTGTCGTGGATCACGATCCTGCGCCGCCGCGAGGGATTCCGGCGCGCGTTCGCCGACTTCAAGATCTCCGCGGTCGCCGCCTTCACGGACGCCGACGCCGAGCGTCTCCTCGCCGACCCGGGCATCATCCGCAACCGCGCCAAGATCTCCGCGACGCTCGCCAACGCCAAGGTCCTCGACACCTGGTCGCCGGGCGAACTGGACGCGCTCATCTGGTCGTTCGCCCCGGACCCGGCGGGCCGCCCGGTGCCGCGCACGCTCGCCGACGTGGCCGCGATCACGCCCGAATCGACCGCGCTCTCCAAGGAGTTGAAGAAGCGCGGCCTCCGCTTCGTCGGCCCCACGACGGCGTACGCCCTGATGCAGGCCTGCGGCCTGGTCGACGACCACCTGCAGGACTGCCTGGCCCGCCGCGCGTGACGCGCCGCCGGGGTCAGCGGCCCAGGTACTTCGGCTGCTCCTTGGCGATGAACGCCTCCACCGCGATGTGGTGGTCCGCCGACGAGCCCGCCTTCGACTGCAGCTCGTCCTCCTTCTCCAGCGCCTCGTCGAGCGAGTGCCCGGCCCCGTACGCGAGGGACTCCTTCAGCGCCGCGTACGCCAGGGTCGGGCCGGAGGCCAGGGCGCGGGCCGTGCGCTCCGCCTCGGCGGCCAGCTCGTCGGCCGGCACCAGCTTGTTGGCGATGCCCAGGTCGTACGCCTCCTGCGCCTTGATGCTGCGCGGGAAGAACAGCAGGTCGGCGGCGCGGCTCTGGCCGATCAGGCGGGGCAGCGTCCACGAGACGCCCGAGTCGGCGGTCAGGGCGACCCCGGCGAAGGACGTGTTGAACGAGGCGGTGTCGGCGACGACGCGGTAGTCCGCGGCCAGCGCGAAGCCGAAGCCCGCGCCGGCGGCCACGCCGTTCACTCCCGCGACGACCGGCTTGGGCATGCCGGTGAGGGCGCGCACGATCGGGTTGTAGTGCTCGCGCACCGTGCTCATCGTGTCGTCGGAGCCGGACTCCCGGTCCGCGGCGAGCTTGCCGATGTGCTCCTTGAGGTCCTGCCCGACGCAGAAGGCCCGCCCGGTCGCGGTGAGCAGCACGGCCCGTACGGCGGTGTCGGCGGCGGCCGCCTGGAGGGCGTCCCGGAGGGCGACCTTGGCGTCCGTGTTCATGGCGTTCATCGCGTCCGGGCGGTTCAGCGTGATCGTCGCGAGCCCGTCGCTCACCTCGTAGAGCACGGTGTCGGCCATGTCGGTCCCCTCCATCGGTGCGGCCCGCGGGCGTTCACGGCCGTGGGCGCGGTCTGCCGGTCGTCGTCCAAGCACAGCATGGCGGAGATCATCTCGGCCCGACATGTGCCCCGGCATGTGACCTGCGTCAAACAATCGGCGAGCGGCGGGGCGCGCGAAGCGGCGCAGTATCGCAGCCACATCGCCGAATTGGGTGGTTTTGGCCAAGTGCGTTGCGCAAGCGATGCCTACCGATGTTGGTCATCGGGTCCTGCGATGCGGGATAATGGCCGGGAAGCAATGTGTTCGATGCCGGTGACACAGCGCCTGTCATGGGGCCGCCGGCTGCGATGAGCTGGTTTCAGGAAGGGGAACGAGCATGGCGGCCATGAAGCCGCGGACGGGCGACGGCCCGCTCGAGGTGACCAAGGAGGGGCGGGGCATCGTCATGCGCGTTCCGCTCGAAGGCGGCGGTCGGCTCGTGGTCGAGCTGACGCCCGACGAGGCGCAAGCCCTCGGCGACGAACTGACGAAGGTCGTCGGCTGACGCGGAAGCGCTCACCACTTTTCAACTGCCCCGGCACACTAACAGCGTGCCGGGGCGGTGTCGTATCGGGGGCCGAACGCGCAGGTCAGCGGCCGCGTACCGGGGCGCGGCTCAGCGTCGGACGGCGCACAGCAGGCCGTCGCCCGTCGGCAGCACGGCGGGCACCAGGTCGTTGCTCTCCCGCACCGCGCGCAGCAGTTCGCGCAGCTTCACGACCTCCGCGGGCTGCGGACCGGAGTCGACCGTGCGGCCGTCGGCGAAGACGCCCTCGAAGCAGACCAGACCGCCGGGCCGCAGCAGGCGCAACGATTCAGCTAGGTACTCCAGGTACTCCGTGCGATCGCCGTCGCAGAACACCAGGTCGTATCCGCTGTCCGCGAGCCGCGGCAGTACGTCGAGGGCGCGGCCGGGGATGAAACGGGCGCGGTTGCTGGCGAAGCCGGCCGCGCGGAAGGCCTGGCGGGCGAACTGCTGCCGCTCCGGCTCGGGGTCGACGGTGGTGAGGACGCCGTCGGGCCGCATGCCGTGGAGCAGATGAATACCGGAGACTCCGGTTCCGGTGCCGATCTCGGCGACCGCCTTGGCGCCCGCGGTCGCGGCGAGCATCCGCAACGCGGTGCCGGTGCCGGGCGTCACGGCGCGGAGCCCCGTCTCCCGGGCCCGCTCGCGGGCCCAGTGCAGCGCTTCGTCCTCGACGACGAAGGCGTCCACGAACGCCAAGGTCGGCTGACGGTTGCCGGTAATCGCCCTCTCCTGTCCCCGTTGTCGACGGCCTTCGGCCTGCCGGTGACTGTATCCGTTGGGGCCGGGAACCCGCAGATGGGACCGGGCGTTAAGAGGGGGTGAAGAGGAAAGCCGGGGCATGCGGCCCGACTTCCAAATTCGCGTAAAAACGCTTATCCGGAGCTAACGGGCGAGGTGGCTATGGTAGGGGCTCCACTGGACACCACCAGAGCCGACAGGGGAGGTGCGGCTGCGGCCGAGGGCAGGGGAAGGATGTCGCGACTGCGGCGCCGCTTCCTCAGACCGGAGGTCGAGCCGAAATCCGTGACCAACAACGCTGACCGATCCCGCGCCGCCGACTCCGTGCAGACCGCGACCTTCGCCGCCGAAGCGGAATCGCAGGCGTGGACTCCGCCCACCTGGGAGGAGATCGTCAGCACCCACAGCGGCCGGGTGTACCGCCTGGCGTATCGCCTGACCGGCAACCAGCACGACGCCGAGGACCTCACGCAGGAGGTCTTCGTCCGTGTCTTCCGCTCGCTGTCGACGTACACGCCGGGCACGTTCGAGGGCTGGCTGCACCGCATCACCACGAACCTCTTCCTCGACATGGTGCGCCGCAAGCAGCGCATCCGCTTCGACGCCCTCGGGGACGACGCCGCGGAGCGCCTGCCCAGCCGCGAGCCCTCCCCGCAGCAGGTCTTCAACGACACGCACTTCGACGCCGACGTCCAGCAGGCGCTCGACACCCTCGCCCCCGAGTTCCGCGCCGCGGTCGTCCTCTGCGACATCGAGGGCCTGTCGTACGAGGAGATCGCCGCGACCCTCGGCGTGAAGCTCGGCACCGTCCGCAGCCGGATCCACCGCGGCCGGTCCCAGCTCCGCAAGGCCCTCAAGCACCGGTCGCCCGAGGCCCGCGCCGAGCGCCGCTCGCTCGCGGTCACGGGTGTGCCCGTGCTGGGAGGAGGGGGCGCGACGGCGTGAGCGGATCACGGCGAAACCCGGCCGAGCGTCATCTCGCCGAGCAGCATCTGGGAGACCGGCTGGCCGCCCTGGTGGACGGCGAGCTGGGACACGACAGCCGCGAGCGCGTCCTCGCGCACCTCGCGACCTGCGCCAAGTGCAAGGCGGAGGCCGATGCCCAGCGCAGCCTGAAGTCGTACTTCGCGTCCACGGCGCCCCCGCCCCCCTCCGAGACCTTCCTGGCCCGCCTGCAGGGACTACCGGCGGGGGGTGACGGCGACCGGGGCGGGTTCGGCGGCGGCCCCGTCACCGGGCCGCTCTTCGGCATGCGCGCCGACGGAGCCTTCGGCGCGGGCGCGGACCCCTTCGGGTACGAGGGGCCGGGCGGGCCGCTGCCGGAGAGGCCGCTGTCCGACGGGCCCCCGCCGGCCGACGGGCCGCGGACGGACGGGCCGTTGTCCGACCGGCCCTTGTCCGACGGGCCGTTGTCCGACGGGCCGTTGTCCGACGGTTCGGCGGAGCGTGGCTTCCGGATCCATGACGTGGGCCGTTCCCTGCAGGAGCGTACGGCCGCCTCGCGCGGGCGCCGGTTCGCCTTCGCGGCGGCGGGTGCCGTCTCGCTCGCGGCGATCGCGCTCGGCGGGGTGTCCGCGGGCGCGCCCGTCCCGACCGACACGTCGGCGGAGGCCCGCGGCTCCAAGGCCGGCCCGATGCGTACGCAGGGGGCGAACGGCAACAGCGCCCGCGACACCCAGCGCAGACGCGGCAGCCACCCCGCCGGCCCCCAGCAGGGCGGCAGACCCGGGGCGCTCGCGGCGCCGATGGCCGCCACGGGAGTGGCCGCGCCGGACGTGCCGGGAGTGCCGCTCGCGCCGCATCGGCCCCGTGCCCTGCAGGACTGGGTGGCCACACCGATGCTCACCGGCTCCTCGGCGCTCTCCCCGCTGATACGCCGACCGGCCTCCGGGTTCCCGCAGTACCCGGCCAGGCCGAACGGCACACAGCAGGGCGAGCGGCAGGAGCGGGAGCAGGCGCGGGAGGCGGACGGGGTCCGCGAGGCCACCGCCACCGCCTCGGCGGAGGCCCCGCCGGGATCCGGTACGGCGCTTTCCACCCGGCGCTGAAGCGGTCGCCTGCACGACCGTTCGCAAACCTGGTTGAATCCTCGGTGTTCGTACCGCCCTCGCGGGCGGGCGGACGCCGAGGACTCTGATCGAGCGGCACAGCGCCGCGTGGCTGCCCGCGGGCCCTGCCGCGGACCAGGTGTGGGGAGAGCATGGACGAGGGCAAGCCCACCGGACCGAAGGCGAAGTGGTGGAGCCGCCCGGCCGAGCGCACGTCCGAGGACCGTGAGCGGGTCCCGGACGGCGAGACATCCGAGGACCGGGGCGCGCGGGAGGAGACGGGGGACGACTCCAAGTCCCCTTCCGCAGAGGCAAGTTCGCAGACCACGCAGGCCGGGCAGACCACGCAGTCCGCCCAGCCCGCCCAGGCGGCGGAGGGCTCGCAGGACTCGGAGAACTCCGGGGCCGCCTCCGAGGGCGCTGCCGCTGCGACGCCCGCGTCCGCGCCCAAGGCCAAGACCGGGGTGACGATCGCCAAGGGCGCGGCTTCCGGTACGCAGGAGGCGCGGCCCAAGCCGTTGCACGACCCCGACCCGTACGGCACGCCGCCCTACGGTGAGCCCGGGCCCTGGGCGCCCGCGCCGCCCGTGCAGCGCCCCGTCCCGACTCCCGCGCAGGGAACGGCAGTTCAGCCTCCGGCCCCGCAGGGCACGCCGGCGCAGGGCACCTCCGTACCGGCGTACGCGGTGCCGCCGACGCAGCACGCCCAGACGACCCCGGCACCGACCCCGGCACCGGCGGCGGCCGCGGCACCCGCGCAGGGAACGCCCCCGCACGGGACGACCGCCAACGGCACCCCGCACCAGCCGCAGCCGCAGCCCCAGGCCCACCCGCAGCCTCAAGCCCAGCCGCACCCGCAGGGGCAGTGGCAGCAGTACGACCCGTGGCGGGCGCCGCAGGGGCAGCAGCCGTTGGTGTTGGCGGACGGCCCCGCGCCCGCGAAGGCGCCGCGGCGGGGGCGGCTGTTCGTCGCCGCGCTCGTGCTCGCGCTGGTCGCGGGCGGTGTCGGCGGCGGCATCGGCGCGTACCTGGAGCGGCACGGCGGCATCACGACCGTGGAACTCCCGCAGGCGGACACCGATGCGAAGCAGCGGCCGCCGGACAGCGTGGCCGGGATCGCGGCGAGCGCCCTGCCCAGCGTGGTCACCCTGCACGTCAGCGGCGGCAGCGCGCAGGGCACCGGCACGGGCTTCGTGCTCGACGACAAGGGCCACATCCTCACCAACAACCACGTCGTGGAGCCCGCGGGCGACGGCGGCGAGGTGTCCGTGACGTTCAGCGGCGGCGAGGTGGCCAAGGGCCGGGTCGTCGGACGGGACTCCGGGTACGACCTCGCGGTGGTCAAGGTGTCCGGGGTGAGCGGGCTCAAGCCGCTGCCGCTCGGCAACTCCGACGACGTGCAGGTCGGCGACCCGGTGGTGGCCATCGGCGCGCCCTTCGACCTGTCCAACACGGTGACCTCCGGGATCATCAGCGCCAAGGAGCGGCCGATCACCGCGGGCGGCGAGGAGGGCGACGGCAGCGACGTGTCGTACGTGGACGCGCTGCAGACCGACGCCCCGATCAACCCGGGCAACTCGGGCGGTCCGCTGGTCGACCACAAGGCACGCGTCATCGGCATCAACAGCGCGATCCGCTCGGCCGGCAGCGGCTCGGAGCTGGACGGCGGGCAGTCCGGCTCGATAGGCCTCGGCTTCGCCATCCCGATCAACCAGGCGAAGCGGGTCGCCGAGGAGCTGATCAACACCGGCAAGGCCACGCATCCGGTGATCGAGGTCACGCTGGACACGCGGTACACGGGCGACGGCGCGCGCGTCGCCAAGCAGGGCGCGAACGGCGGCCCGGCGGTCGCCCCCGGCGGGCCCGGCGCCAAGGCAGGCATCGAGCCCGGCGACGTGATCACCGAGGTGGACGGCCAACGGGTGCACTCCGGCGAGGAGTTGATCGTCAAGATCCGCGCCCACCGCCCCGGCGACCGTCTCGAGCTCACCCTGGAACGCGACGGCGAGGAGCGCACGCTGTCACTGGAACTGGGCGCGGCGGGCGGCTGACCCGCCGGGCCGCGGGCGGGCCCGCCCTGCGCGGGCGCCGCTTCATCCCGTGCACGTGCAACGGCCACCGAACCGCCCCGGGACAGTACCGGCAGTACAGGAACGCCGGGTACCGTGGTTGCGGCCCGTACCCCGGATTCCGTCTCTCCTGTCCCGGGCCGCGGACAGCGCAAGGAGCTGCAAGGTGTTCAATGACATAGGCGCACTTGAGCTGGTGACGCTCGTGGTCCTTGCCGTGCTCATCTTCGGCCCGGACAAGCTGCCCAAGGTCATCCAGGACGTCTCCGGCTTCATCCGTAAGATCCGCGCGTTCTCGGACAGCGCCAAGCGGGACATCCGCGAGGAGCTCGGCCCGGAGTTCAAGGACTTCGAGTTCGAGGACCTCAACCCCAAGACGTTCATCCGCAAGCAGCTGGACAACGACGACCTGGGGCTCAAGGAGATCCGCAACGGCTTCGACCTCCGCAAGGAGATCACCGACGTCACCGACGCCGTGAACGGCCACGAGGCCGAGCCGGTCGCGTCCGGCTCCGGCCCGGACCTGAGCAAGGGCGGCGGCAGCCCCGACCTGCAGAAGAAGCCGCAGAGCCTGGCCAAGGACGAGCGCCCGCCGTTCGACTCCGACGCGACCTGACGGGGCGTACGACGAAGCAGGCGCGCCCGTACGCGTGCGCCGGTGCCCCGGCCCGGGTGCGACCCGCGCGCCCCGGTGAAGTCCGGCTCGGCGAAGCGGGGTGGCTATTCTCCTCTGTTGTTGTCCGGACTCAGGACGCCCGAGGGGGGCGGGCCGCTCCGGACCGGCGAAGAACGAGGAGGCGGCCGGGTACATGGAGACGACGAGTCACACAGGAGCGCGCGCGGTCGACGGCTACTTGCTGGCGTCGTTCCCGTGGTACGGCCTGGACGAGGCCTTCACGGGACCGCGCTGGCTGATGCAGGTCGGCGCGGGCGCGGACGGGACGGTCGAGCACGGCTCCATCGGGCACGGCGACGAGCCCACGCCGCGCGCCGAGGACGCCGGGGCCAAGGAGCGGTTCGCCGTGGTCGTGACCGTGGCGGCCAACCCGGTCCGCCGCAGCGGCGACGGCACGGGCGTCCTGGAGGCCACATCGGTGTCGTCGGCGGCCTGGCTGGCGGGCGTCGGCCTGCTCACCCGCACCTGGCCCCAGCAGCTCGACCACGCGCTGCGCGACGACTGGCTGGACCAGCAGACCGAGACCGCCTGGGTGCTCGCGGACGACCTGGACAGCGAGCCGTGGACGACGCTGACGCTGCCGGTCGACGGCGTGCCCACCCCGTTCCACTACCGCGAGTCCGAGTTCGGCTGGGTCCTCGCGGGCTCCACGCAGGGCGGCGCCCACCTCGGCGCGTACGGCCGCGGCATGAGCGCGTACGGGCTGGGCTTCTCGGCGATCAAGGACATCGCCGAGTACGACGGCCGGTAGCGCGGATACGCGGAAGGGGGCGCCGTCAGCGAATGACGGCGCCCCCTTCTACGTACAGGCAGAACTCAGAACTTGTTCTTCGGCGTGATGCCGAGCGACATGCCCGACAGGCCGCGCTGGCGGCCGCCCAGCTTGCCCGCGATGGCGCGGAGCGCCGAGCCCGCGGGGGAGTCCGGGTCCGTGAGGACGACCGGCTTGCCCTCGTCGCCGCCCTCGCGCAGGCGGACGTCGATCGGGATGGCGCCGAGGACGGGCACCTGGGTGCCGGTGGTCTTCGTGAGGCCCTCGGCGACCTTCTCGCCGCCGCCGGTGCCGAAGACGTCCACCATCTCGTCGCAGTGCGGGCAGGGCAGGCCCGACATGTTCTCGACGACGCCGACGATCTTCTGGTGGGTCTGCACGGCGATGGAGCCGGCCCGCTCGGCGACCTCGGCCGCGGCCTGCTGCGGGGTCGTCACGACGAGGATCTCGGCGTTCGGCACCAGCTGGGCCACCGAGATCGCGATGTCACCGGTGCCGGGCGGCAGGTCCAGGAGCAGGACGTCCAGGTCGCCCCAGTACACGTCGGCGAGGAACTGCTGCAGGGCGCGGTGCAGCATGGGGCCGCGCCACACCACCGGGGCGTTGCCCGGCGTGAACATCCCGATGGAGATGACCTTCACGCCGTTCGCCGCGGGCGGCATGATCATGTTCTCGACCTGGGTGGGGCGGCCGTCCGCGCCGAGCATGCGGGGCACGCTGTGGCCGTAGATGTCCGCGTCGACCACGCCGACCTTCAGGCCGTCGGCGGCCATCGCGGCGGCGAGGTTCACCGTCACCGAGGACTTGCCGACGCCGCCCTTGCCGGAGGCCACCGCGTACACCCGGGTCAGGGAGCCGGGCTTGGCGAAGGGGACCTCGCGCTCGGCGGTGCCGCCGCGCAGGGCCTCGGCGAGCTCGCGGCGCTGCTCGTCGCTCATCACGTCGAGCGTGACGTCCACGGACGTGACGCCCTGGACGGCGGAGACCGCCTCGGTCACGCGGTTCGTGATGGTGTCGCGCATCGGGCAGCCGGAGACCGTGAGGTAGACGGTGACGGCCACCGCTCCGTCGGCCCCGATGTCGACCGATTTGACCATGCCGAGCTCGGTGATCGGCCGGTTGATCTCGGGGTCGTTGACCGTGGCGAGCGCCTCGCGGATCGCTTCTTCGGTCGGATACGTGTCGGTAGCCATACGGGAATGGTACGGCGGGCCGGTGCAGGTGAGGGAAGGGCTATCGGCGGTCGCCTTCGTCACGCAGCAGGGCTTTCTCGGCCGGGACCACGTCGAATCGTTCGTCGAGCCGCTCGTCCATGTCCTTGACCAGGTCCTGGAGTTCCGAGCGGATCCAGTCCCGGGTCGCGACCTCCCCGAGGCCCATCCGCAGCGCGGCGATCTCCCGGGTCAGGTACTCGGTGTCCGACATGGACCGCTCGTTCTGCTTGCGGTCCTGCTCCAGGTTGACCCGGTCCCGGTCGTCCTGCCGGTTCTGCGCGAGCAGGATCAGCGGGGCCGCGTACGAGGCCTGCAGGGAGAGCATCAGGGTCAGGAAGATGAACGGGTACTCGTCGAAGCGCAGGTGCGTGGGGCCCGCCACGTTCCACAGCACCCACACGATGATCAGGACCGTCATCCAGACGATGAACCGGCCGGTGCCGAGGAAGCGGGCGATCTTCTCGGAGAGCCGGCCGAAGGCCTCCGGGTCGTACTCGGGCAGCAGCCGGCGGCGGGGCGGGCGCGGCTGGTCGAGGCGGATCCGGGGGCGGCCCGGCTCGGTCCTGGCCAGCTCGCGTTCGCGTTCCCGCTCGCGCTCCCGGTCGCGGTCACTCACCACCCGGGTTCACCTCCCCGGCCAGATGGAACTCGGTCTCGCGCCAGTCGTCGGGCAGCAGGTGGTCCAGTACGTCGTCGACGGTGACGGCGCCGAGCAGCGAGCCGCTCTCGTCGACGACGGGCGCCGCGACCATGTCGTACGTGGCGAAGAAGCTGGTGACCGCGGGCAGCGGGGTGTCCGGACGGAGGCTCTGCAGGTCCTGGTCGATGACGGTGCCGACGAGGGTGAACGGCGGGTCGCGGAGCAGTCGTTGGAAGTGCACCAGGCCCAGGTACTTGCCGGTGGGCGTCTGGTCGGGCGGGCGGCAGACGTAGACCTGCGCGGCGAGGGCGGGGGAGAGGTCCTGCTGGCGGACGCGGGCGAGGGCGTCGGCGACCGTGGCGTCCGGCTGGAGCACGATCGGCTCGGTCGTCATCATGCCGCCGGCGGTGGACTCCTCGTACTGCATGAGGCGCCGCATGTCCGCCGCGTCGGCGGGCTCCATCAGGCCGAGCAGGCGCTCCTGGTCGTCCTCGGGGAGCTCGGCGAGGAGGTCGGCGGCGTCGTCCGGGTCCATGGCCTCAAGGACGTCGGCGGCGCGCTCCTCCTTCAGCTTGCCGAGGATCTCGATCTGGTCGTCCTCGGGGAGCTCTTCGAGTACGTCGGCGAGCCGGTCGTCGTCGAGCGCGGCCGCGACCTCGGCCCGGCGCTTGGGGGAGAAGTGGTGCAGCACATTGGCGAGGTCGGCCGGGCGCAGCTGCTCGAACGAGGCGAGCAGGGACTCGGCGCCCTGGCCGTGCTCCTCCAGGGAGAACCCGGTGACCGCCGACCACTCCACGGTCAGCGTCTCCCCCTTGCGTCGGAGCGCCCCGCCCTTGCCCTTGCGGACGAAGACCCGGTCGATCTCCCAGTCGCGGCGGGCCGGGAGCTGCTGCACGGAGATGTCGAGGACGGTGACCTCCTCGCCGGTCTCGACGAGGGTGACGCGCCGGTCGAGCAGCTCGCCGAGGACGAGCCGCTCCGTGGGCCGCTGCTCGAACCGCCGCACGTTCAGCACGCCGGTGGTGATGACCTGGCCGGACTCGATGCCGGTGACCCGGGTCATGGGCAGGAAGATGCGGCGCCGCGTGGAGAGTTCGACGACCAGGCCGAGCAGCCGCGGCGGGCGCCGGCCGACGCGGAGCATCGCGACGAGGTCGCGGACCCGGCCCACCTGGTCGCCGTTCGGGTCGAAGACGGCCGTGCCGGAGAGATGGGAGACGAAGATCCGGGAAGCCGCCGCCATCGCCCGCCTCCTTCGCCCGCATGTCCGGTGCCGCTGTCGGTTTTCGTACGCACATCTGACGGTTTGCGGGCTTCAGGCTAGCCCGTCCCGGTCGGATGCGCCCTGGTGGGCGGTCCAGAAGGCTCTCTGCCGGGCGGTGCTCACGGCCCGGGTACTCTGCCGTACTGTCGCTCCGAACCCCACACGAGAGGCAGCCCCGCACGTGACCGCTACCGCCCTGGGCCGAGCCCGCCGCACCGCACTCGCCGGCGCCGTCTGCATCGGCCTGGTCGCGGGGATGACGGGGCTCGTCGGGTGCGGCGCCGAGGAGGACCCGGACGCCGGGACCAACGGGGTCGGCAAGCTGTCCGCCGCGAAGATCCAGCGCAAGGCGCAGGCCGCGGCGAAGAGCGCGAACTCCGTACGGCTCGCCGGCTCGGTGGTCAGCAAGGGCGCCACGTACAAGCTGGACATGAAGCTGACCGAGGACGGCGGCAGCGGTGAAGTGCGGTCCAAGGACCGGACGTTCGAGCTGCTGCGGGTCGGCGGGCAGCTGTATCTGAAGGCCGACGCCGACTTCTGGGCCTCGCAGGGCGGCCGCGGCGAGCAGGGCGCGCCCGACTCGGCGGACGAGGTGGCGGCCGACAAGCTGGACGGCAAGTACGTCAAGGTCCCCGAGGGCGACCCGGCGTACAAGCAGCTCAGCGGCTTCACCGACAAGGGGCTGCTGCTGGACGGGCTGCTCACGCTGCACGGCAAGCTGTCGGCGGGCGAGCGCGGCACCGCCGACGGCAAGCGGACGGTCAAGGTCAGCGGGGACAAGGGCGCGGGCGGCACCCTGCACGTCTCCCTGGAGGGCACCGCGTACCCGCTGCGCCTGGAGCGCGCCGGCGGGGCCGGCACGCTCCGGCTGACGGACTGGGGCACGGACTTCCAGTTCCGCAAGCCCGACGGGCGGGACGTCCTGGACTACGGCAAGCAGCTCCCGACGTCCTGACCTCCCGGCCCGGGGAGGGTCACTTGCGGAGATGGCCGAGGACGCTGTCGGCCGTCGCGCGCAGCGCCTCGCGGGCCTCGTCCGTGTGGTCGATCGTCTCGAACCCGTGGTGCCCGGTGGGCAGTTCGACCACCTCGACGCGGGCCCCGGACTCCTCGGCGGCCGCCAGGAACGCGTCCTGGGTGGCCGCGATCTCCGGCAGGTCGAGGCCCACCCGGCCCAGCACGACCGGCAGCTCGCCCGCCCCGGCGACCGCCCGCGCCGGGTGGAACCGGGTGCTGCCGAGGCCCCAGCTCGGCAGCGGCGCGAGCACCGGATAGGTCGCCGCCACGCAGCGCAGCCACCGTGGCGGCGCCGCAAGCCAGTCGGCGGAGAGCAGCCCGCCGCCGGAGAAGAACCACAGCGCGACCCGGTCCGCGTCCACACGCGGGTCGGCCCGCAGGAACTCGACCGCGGCGGCCACGTCCTCGGCGGCCCGGGGATAGTCCGCCAGGTCGTGCAGGCGGTGGTCGACGACGGCAGCGAACACCCCTTCGCCGGACAGCAGTTGGGCGTAGCCCACATAGCCGGGCCAGTCGCGGGGCGTCGGCGGTACGCCCTCGGGGACCGGGCCGCCGTGCACGATCAGGACGGCGGGGCGGGGGTCCGTCCCGGACGGGTCCGGTGCGTACAGGTCGACGCGGCCCGTCCGCTCGCGCGGCCGCTCCGGCAGGTCCAGGAGGAACGGCCGCAGGTGCGAGGGCGGTCCGTCCGGTGCGGTGAGCCGCTCGCCCTCGCCGGCCGCGGCCCGCAGCAGCAGCGCGGCCAGCTCGTCCGGCGCGGACAGCATCGGCCAGTGCCCGGCGGCCAGTTCGAGGAACCGCACCTGCGGCTCGGTCAGCGCGAGCAGCCGCGGTTCGCCGAGGCCGAGGATCTGCCGCAGCACGGCCAGGGACGAGCCGTTCTCCGTGCACAGCACGCCGGTCGACGGCAGCGCGGCGACCTCCGGCGGGATGCGCACCGGCCGGGTCAGGGTGGCCGCGGGCTGCGGGGCGGCGCGGGCCGCGAGCCGGTCGAGCGCTGCGGACGGCACGTCGTCGAGGCTGCCCCAGCGGGCCCAGTGCGCGGGGGAGGGCGGCGGCGGTACGTCGGCGGGCGCCGAACTGGTCTGCTCCGCAAGGGAGTTGCGTACGTCCGGGTCCGGGACCAGGGCGAGCGCCGGGTCGCCGTCCCGGGCCGGTGCGGTGTCCACGTACACGATCCGGGCGATCCGGTCCGTGCGGCGGGCGGCGGCCTCCAGGGCCGGGTGGATGCCGTAGCAGTGGCCGACCAGGACGACGTCCTCGGTCGCGGGCAGCAGATCGATGTGGCGCACGACGTCGTCGATGTGCGTGCCGAGGTCGACGGAGGCGGTCAACTCGCTCTCTTCGTACGGGTGTTGAGTTCCGCTCTCGTTCCGCATGCCCGTGAGCGTCACCGGGTGCGCCTCCGCCCCGGCCGCGCGCAGCCGTTCGGCGGTCTCCCGCCACACCCAGCCGCCGGTGTGCGCCCCCGGCACCAGCACGAACGCCGTCATCCCCATCTCCTCCTCGAACCGAAGCGGTCGTACGAGCGCCCGGCCCGGCCTCGTCGGCGGGCGGCGCTCGCCGGTACCGTAGGAACTCCCCCTGAGGGAGGTTCAAGCTGTGTCGCCCGACGGCCTGTGGTCCATCGGCGAGCTCGCCGAGCAGGCGGGCGTCACCGTCAAGACCGTGCGTTTCTACTCCGACAGCGGACTGCTGCCCGAGGCCGCCCGCAGCTCCGGCGGCCACCGGCGGTACGGCGCGGACGCGCTCGACCGGCTCCGCACCATCCGCGCGCTGCGCACCCTCGACCTGCCGGTCCCCGACGTGGAGCGGGTCCTGTCCGCGGGCGGGGACGGCGCGGGCGGCGACGGGAGCGACGGGGGCGGCGGGGGCCTGGCCTACGAGGCGCTGGAAGAGGTCGTCGCCGACCGGCTGCGCGGCATCGGCACCCAACTCTCCGCGCTGCGCTGGCAGGAGGCGGCGCTGCGGCTGCTGCACGACTGCCCGCCCGAGGAACGCGCCGAGCGGCTGCGGCTCGTCGGCGCGGTCACCGTCCCGCCGAGCACGGACGCGCTCGCCCGGTTCTGGCGGCGCTGGCTGCCGCCACGGCTCCCCGCCGCGGTGCGGGCGGCGGTGGTCGAGCAGGCGGTGCCGCAGCTGCCCGACGATCCCGCTCCGCACCAGGTCCTTGCCTTCGCCCGGCTGCACGCCTTCGTGACCGGGCCCTGCCCGGGCGGTGTCGTACGGGACGACTGCCAGCCGGCGGCGCACCGGGTCGACGAGGGCTACCGGCCGGAGGTGCTGTACCTCGGCCTCGCCGAGGCGTTCGCCCTCGCGGACCCCGTGCTGCGGTCCGGGCGGCCGCCGGGCGCGGGGGAGGAGCTGGACGCGTTCGTCGGGGCGTATGCGGCGGCTCGGGGGGTGCGGGACACGGGGGAGTTCCGGTGGGGGTTGAGCCGGGTGCTGGCGGGCGATCCGCGGATCGATCGGTACTGGGAGTTGGTGACGGTGCTTACGGGGGAGCCGAATCCTGGGGTTGCGCACGAGTGGTTGAGCGACGCGCTGAACACCACGTTGCAGTAGCGACCCCCAGGGGGCTCCGCCCCCGGCCCCCTGGCTCCTCAATCGCCGGAGGGGCTGTCGGGGTTCGTCGTCGGCTTTCCCGCCGTCGTGGCTGGTCGCGCAGTTCCCCGCGCCCCCTATCGGGGCACGTCATCCCGCCCCGCCGCTGTGGGCAGGCGTTCCGCAGGGCGGAACGGGTGGGCACAGCGGCACCACGACGGCGGGCCAGCCGAACGACGACCCTCCCCGGGGAGCCTCTCCGGCGTTTGAGGAGCGGGGGCCGGGGGCGGAGCCCCCTGGGGGTGGCCAGGTCAGGAGGACTTGAACCTTTGCAGGGCCTCCACCACCAGCGCGTGGTCCTCCCGTTGCGGCAAGCCCGACACCGTCACCGTACCGATGACCCCCGCGTCCCTGACCGCGATCGGGAACGAACCGCCGTGGGCCGCGAAGCGGTCGGGGTCGAGGCGCGAGGACGCTTCGAACGTCGTGCCCTTGGCGCGGAAGCGGCTGCCGACCAGGTACGACGAGCAGCCGTACCGCTCGACCACCCGCCGCTTCCGGTCGATCCACGCGTCGTTGTCGGCGCTGGAACCCGGCAGCGCCGCATGGAACAACTGCTGCCCGCCGCGCCGGACGTCGATCGCGACCGGCGCCCCGCGCTCCCGGGCCAGCTCGACGAGGAGCGTGCCGAGCGCCCACGCGTCGTCGTACGTGAACCGGTCCAGGACCAGGCGGCGTTCCTGCTCCTCCAGGGCCGCGATGTCGCCGCTCGCAGCGCCGCTCGCCGGGCTGGCGCTCGCAGCGCCGCCGCCCGCGGGGCTTCCGCTCACCGGTCCGGCCCTCACAGCGCCACCGTCACACCGTCGCGCGCCGATGTCCGCGCCGCCTCCAGGACGTCCAGGGCCGCCGCGGCCTCGTGCGCGGTGACCGGGTTCGGGGCGCCTTCGCGGAGTGCGGCGGCGATCGCGGCGTAGTACGCGGGATAGTCGCCCGGCAGGGTCGGTTCGGGGCGGCCGCCGCCGGTCAGCGGGGACTCCCCGGACCCGACGCGGCCCCACATCGACTCGCCCTCCACGCCCCACGGCTCCTCCCCGCCGGGGCGCAGGCCCTCGCGCAGGGCGGCCTCCTGCGGGTCGAGCCCGTACTTCACGTACCCGGCGCGGGAGCCCAACACCCGGAAGCGGGGGCCGAGTTGGGCGGTCGTCGCCGAGACGTACAGGTGCGAGCGGACGCCGTTCGTGTGCGTGATCGCGATGAACGTGTCGTCGTCGGCCTCAGCGCCCGGGCGGCGTACGTCGGACTCCGCGTACACCGAGGCCGCCGGGCCGAAGAGGACCAGGGCCTGGTCGACGACGTGGCTGCCCAGGTCGTAGAGGAGCCCGCCGATCTCCTCGGGGGCGCCGGACTCGCGCCAGCCGCCCTTGGGCTGCGGGCGCCAGCGCTCGAAGCGGGACTCGAAGCGCTGGACCTCGCCCAGCTCGCCCTCGTCGAGGAGGCGGCGCAGGGTGCGGAAGTCGTTGTCCCAGCGGCGGTTCTGGAAGACCGACAGGAGCAGCCCGCGCTCGTCCGCGAGGTCCGCGAGCGCGCGGGCCTCCGCCGCGGTGCCGGCGAGCGGCTTGTCGACGACCACCGGCAGGCCCGCCTTCAGGGCGGCGGTGGCGATCGGCACGTGCGTCTTGTTCGGCGAGGCGACGACGATCAGGTCCAGCTCGTCCGCCCGCTCCCACAGCTCGTCCGCCGAGGCCGCGCAGCGCAGACCGGCGCCGTGCTCGGCGCGGGCCTGCTCCTGGCGCTCGGGGTTCGAGGTGACGACGGTGTCGAGCACGAGGCCCTCGGTGGCGGCGATCAGCGGGGCGTGGAAGACGGAGCCCGCAAGTCCGTACCCGACGAGGCCGACGCGCAGCGGGGCCGAGGGCGCCGGGGTGGCCGGGGAGGAGTCCTGGGAGGTCATGCCGACCACTTAAGCAACGGTGTTGCCAAAGTGCAAGCGGAGGCGACAATAGGCCTGTGAGCAGCACCGAAAGCCCTTCCCCCGGCCCGTTCCCGCCGCGCCCCGCCCTGCGTACGCACAACGCCGCGCTCGTCCTCGACCTGCTCCGCGCGGCGGGGCCCGAGGGCATCAGCCGGCTCGAACTCGCCGAGCGCACCGGGCTCACCCCGCAGGCCGTCAGCAAGATCACCGCGCGGCTGCGGGCGGAGGGCCTCGCGGCGGAGGCGGGCCGGCGCGCGTCGACGGGCGGGAAGCCGCGTACCGTCCTGCGGCTCGTGCCCGGCGCGGGCGGCGCGGTCGGCCTGCACCTGGACCGGGACGCACTGACCGCCGTCGCCGTCGACCTCGCAGGCACGGTCCTCGCCGAACGCCGCGCGCCCCTCGCCTTCGCGTCCGGCGCGGAAGCGGTCGTGGACACGGCGGTACGGGAGGTCGCGGCGCTGCTCGACGAGGCGGGGGTCGCGCCGTTCGGCGTCGGGGTCGCACTGCCCGGGCCGCTCGACCACGCCACGGGTGTCCTGCACCGGGTCACCGGCTTCCCCGAGTGGGACGGCTTCCCGCTGCGCGAGACGCTGGCGCGGCGGCTCGGCCTGCCGGTCGTCGTCGACAAGGACACCAACGCGGCCGCCCTCGGCCTCGCCCTCGCCGGGGCGACGGGTTCGGCGGACGGCTCCTTCGCGTATCTGCACCTCGGTACGGGGCTCGGGGCGGGCCTCGTGCTCGGCGGTGCGCTGCATCGCGGGGCGCGTACGGGGGCGGGTGAATTCGGCCACCAGGTCGTGCAGTTGGACGGCCCGCGGTGCGGATGCGGCAACCGGGGCTGCGTCGAGGCGCTCTGCCTCGCGGCGGTCGCCGCGCACGCCCCGGACGAGGCGGCACGGGTCCTCGGCGCGGGGGCGGCGAACCTGGTGGGGCTGCTCGACGTGGACCTGGTCCTGCTCGGCGGGCGAGTGGTGGCGGAGGATCCGGAGCGGTACGTACGAGGGGTCGCGGCGGTTCTCGCGGCCCGCGCCCGGCGCGTGGGTGGGGCTCCGGTGCCGGTGCGGGCGGTGCGCGGGGATCAGGCGGTTCTGGCGGGCGCGGCGCAGTTGCTGTTGGCCCCGCTGTTCGGCCGAGGCTGACCGACGCCCACCCCAGGGGGCTCCGCCCCCGGCCCCCGGCTCCTCAATCGCCGGAGGGGCTCCATCCGGTCGTCTTTCGGCTTGCCCGCCGTCGTGGCTGGTCGCGCAGTTCCCCGCGCCCCTTATCAGGGGCTACGCCCCTGGCCCCTCATCGCCCTGCGGAACGCCGGCCCACAGCAAGGTGTGCCCCGATAGGGGCGCGGGGAACTGCGCGAGCAACCCAGACGGCGCCGCAGGCTTTCGGGAAGGGGCGGGGAGGGGACCCGATCGAGCCTGTCTGGGGGCACCTCCCAGCAGTAGCTGGGGGAGATTGAGGACGCGAGCCCGCAGGGCGATGCAGGGGCAGACGTCGAAGCGGGCCGCAACCCGAACTCCGCCGCGCGAGCGGGATCGCGACGTCGAACGGCCGCACCCGCTCGTGGCGGCACCCCCCACCCACCCCCGCATGGCAACGTCTGGCCCGGCCCCCCGCCAAGCCGACGCACCGAGCAGAGGTAACGCATGCGACTCCGCACCGCTCCCGCCCTCGGCCTCACCGCCGCCGCCCTCGCGGTCGCCTCGGCAGCCGTACCCGCCGAAGCGTACGAGGGCGCCCCGTACCGTGCCGTCGCCCGCGAGGTGACCTGTGACGAGGGCCGGGGCGCCGACTTCCCGGTGACGAGCCGGCTGCGCGGCGGGCCGGACGCGTACCACCCGGGCGACCGGCCGCGCTCGTTCGAGCTGGAGCTCGCCAACACCGGGAAGCGGACCTGCGGCGACATCCACCCCGTCGTCGTCCTGCTGGACCGCGAGCGGGAGTTGCGCCCCGGCCAGCTGCGGCTGGAGTTCCGGGACCCGGACGGGCACTGGCATCCCGTCCCGTTCGAGCGGACCGACGAGGACGAGAACGTGGGCGTCTTCGACGACGGCTTCACCGGGTTCTCGCTCGCCCCGGGCGCCTCCGTCACCGTCCCGGTGCGCCTCGCGTTCGCTGCCGACGCGGGGGAGAACGAGGTCACCGTGCAGGTCGCCGTCGTCCAGCGCAGGGACGGGGACGGCGACTGGGTCGGGCAGTCCGGCGCGTACACGTTCTCGCTCGGCGCGGACCCGGCGTCCGACGGCACCGGCGGGATGCGGCCGCCGTCCGAGCTGGCCGCCACGGGCCCGCTGCGGGGACGCGTGCTCGTGGGGTACGGGATCGCCGCGGGCCTGCTCGTGGCCGGGGGTGTCGCCCTGGTCCGCGGCGCGCGCCGGATGCGCGGGCGGCGCGCGGCCCACCTCTGACCGGCTCCGCCCCGCCGGACGTGGCGCGCGGCACACCTCTGACCGGCTCCGCCCCGCCGTACGCGACGCACGGCCCTCGCATCCCGCTACGTACAGTTCCTCCGTGGACTACCCCAGCGATCAGCATCCCGGCGCCCCCGTCAGGGCGGGTGTGCCCGAGCACGGACGGATCCCCAAGTACTACGCGGTGAAGACGCAAATAGCGTCCCTGCTCGACGAGTTGGGGGAGGGCGGCCTGCTCCCCACCGAGCGGGAGCTGACCGTCCGGTACGGCGTCGCGCGGGAGACCGTGCGGCAGGCGCTGCGGGAGCTGCTGCTGGAGGGGCGGCTGCGGCGGGCGGGCCGCGGCACCGTCGTCGCCGGGCCGAAGCTGGAGCAGCCGCTCGCGCTGGCCAGTTACACGGAGGGCGTGCGCCGGCAGGGCCGCACCCCGGGGCGGACGCTGATCTCCCTCGACCGTTTCCCGTGCCCGGACGCCCTGGCCGACGAGATCGAGGCCGAACGGGGCGAGCCCGTCTGGCACTTGGAGCGGGTGCTGCTCGCCGACGACGAGCGGGTGGGCCTGGAGAGCACGTACGTCAGCGTGGCGCGGGTGCCGCGGCTCGACATCGACTTCGACCCGGACTCGTCCTTCTACGCCTATCTGCACGACGACCTCGGCATCGGCTTCGGCTCGGCCGAGGAGCGGATCGAGACGGTGCTCGCCACCCCGCGCGAGGCGCTGCTCATCGGCACGCCGCCCGCGCTGCCCATGCTGCTGATCCACCGGGTCTCGCGGGACACCGAGGGGCGCCGTCTGGAACGTGTGCGCACCCTGTTCCGCGGTGATCGCTTCAGCTTCACCACGCATCTGGCCAGCCGTAACTGACACTGCTTTCGCGGTGCCCGAACTGCCGTGACCTGAGCGGCAGTTCGGGCATTTCGCGCGTTCAGGCCGCTCGTGAGGTCACGGGAAGATAACGGGTCTAGGCCAAGTTTGGGTGCTCGTTCACCTTCCCGTTGCTCGACGGTCCGGATCGGGACACCGGATCCCAGGACTGTCGACGGCATGAGAGTCGTAGTCGTAGGAGCCGGCGTGGTGGGGACCATGCACGCCTGGCATGCAGTGGAGCGCGGCCATGAGGTCGTGCACATCGAGCGTGAGACCGAGGCCCGAGGGGCGTCGCTGCGCAACTTCGGGCAGATCTGGGTCAGCGGACGTGCGGGCGGCGAGGAGCTGGACACGGCGCTGCGCGCCCGCGAGCTGTGGGAGGGCATCGGCGCCCGCGTGCCGAAGCTCGGCTTCCGCGCCAACGGCTCGCTCACCCCCGTGCGCACCGCCGCCGAACTCGCCGTCGCCGAGGCCGCGCTGGCCCGCGACGACGCCCCCGCCCGCGGCTACAAGCTGCTCACCCCCGCCGAGGCCCGCGCGATCAACCCTGCCCTGCGCGGCGCGTTCGAAGCCGCCCTGTACTGCGAGCGGGACGCCGCCGTCGAGCCGCGCACCGCCCAACTCGCCCTGAAGGAAGCCCTGCTGGCCTCCGGCCGGTACACCTTCCTCGGTGGTCGCGAGGTCCGCGAGGTCATCGGCGAGAACGCCGTCCGCGACGACCACGGCGACGTGCACACCGGCGACACCGTGATCCTCTGCACCGGCGCCTGGCTCGGCGGTCTCGTCCGCGAGCTGGTCCCCGACCTGCCCGTGCGCCGCGTACGCCTGCAGATGATGCAGACCGACCCGCTCGGCGAGCCGCTCACCACCTCGGTCGCCGACGCCGACAGCTTCCGCTACTACCCGGCGTACAAGTCCGACGCGCTCGACGCCCTCAACGCCGGGCAGGCCCAGACGCCGACCGCCGCCGCGCACAAGATGCAGCTGCTCATGGTGCAGCGCAAGGACGGCGGCCTGACCATCGGCGACACCCACGAGTACGAGCACCCCTTCGCCTTCGACGTCGTCGAGGAGCCGTACGAACACCTCAAGCAGGTCGTCGAGGGCTTCCTCGGCCGCCCGCTGCCCCGCATCCGGCACCGCTGGGCCGGGGTGTACGCGCAGTGCACCGACACCTCCCGCGTCGTCCACCGCCAGCAGGTGCGGGACGGGGTGTGGCTGGTCACCGGGCCCGGCGGGCGCGGCATGACCTGTTCCCCGGCGATCGCCGAGAAGACCGCCGACGAGATCGGCTGGTGAGGAAGTTGACCATGAGTACGTATGAACCCCGCCTCGTCGTCCTCGACATGGCCGGCACCACCGTCGCCGACGGCGGCCTCGTCGAGCAGGCCTTCTCCCGGGCCGCCGAACAGCTCGGCGTCGAGCCCGGCTCCGCGGACCACGAGCAGAAGCTGCAGTACGTCCGCGACACCATGGGCGAGTCCAAGATCACCGTCTTCCGGGCGCTGTTCGGCGACGAGGAGCTCGCGCAGCGCGCCAACACCGCCTTCGAGGCCGCGTACGGCGAACTCGTCGACGGCGGCCGCATCGCCCCGATCCCGGGCGCCCGCGAGGCGGTCGAGGAGCTGCGCGCCGCGGGCCGCACCGTCGTCCTCACCACCGGCTTCGCCCGCGTCACCCAGGACGCCATCCTCGACGCGCTCGGCTGGCGCGACCTGGTCGAGCTGACCCTCTGCCCCGCCGACGCGGGCGGCCGCGGCCGGCCCTACCCGGACATGGTGCTCGCCGCGCTGCTTCGCACCGGCGCCGCCGACGACGTGCGCGAGATCGCCGTCGCCGGGGACACCGCGTACGACATGCGCAGCGGCCGGAGCGCAGGCGCCTCCGTCGTCGCGGGCGTCCTCACCGGCGCGCACGACAAGGACGCGCTGCGCGCCGCCGGGGCCACGCACGTCCTCGGCTCGGTCGCCGAACTGCCCGCGCTGCTCGGGGAGTTCGGGCGATGAGTGACGTCTCCGACATCGGCATCCGGTTCGACGGGGTGAGCGTCGCGTACGGCTCGAACACCGTCCTCGACCACCTCGACCTGACCGTCGAGCGCGGCGAGGTCATGGCGTTGCTCGGGCCGTCCGGGTCCGGCAAGACCACCGCGCTGCGGGCGGTCGCCGGATTCGTGCAGCCCGTACGCGGCCGGGTCCTCATCGGCGACCGGGACGTCACCGGGCTGCCGCCGCACCGCCGCGGCGTCGGCATGGTCGTGCAGAGCTACGCGCTCTTCCCGCACATGCGCGTCGAGGACAACGTCGCCTTCGGCCTCAAGGCGCAGAAGGCCGACAAGGCCGCGATACCCGGGCGGGTCGCCGAGGCCCTGGAGATGACCGGCATGGCCGCGTACGCCAAGCGGTACCCGCGCGAGCTGTCCGGCGGCCAGCAGCAGCGCGTCGCCATCGCCCGCGCGCTCGCCATCCGCCCCGGCGTCCTCCTCCTCGACGAGCCGCTGTCCGCGCTCGACGCGCAGCTCAGGTCCGGCATGCTCGCCGAACTCGCCCGGCTGCACCGCGAGTTGCCCGACGTGTCGATCCTGTACGTCACCCACGACCAGGTCGAGGCGCTCACCCTCGCCGACCGGATCGCCGTCATGGACCAGGCCCGCCTCCAGGACTGCGGCACCCCGCAGGAGCTGTACCGGTCGCCGCGCACCGAGTTCACGGCCTCGTTCGTGGGGAACGCGAACCTGCTGCCGGTGCGGGTCGGTACGTCCGGTCAAGTGCGGCTCGGCGAGGCCGAGTTGAAGGTCGACACGGCGGGGGTCGCGGCCGGGGCCACGGCCACCCTCTGCGTACGGCCGCACCTCGTCGGCCTCGGCGAGGGGGCGAACACCCTGCGGGGTGCTGTTGCCGAGGTTCAGTGGCGGGGCGCCACGCACCGGTTGTACGTCGACGTCGCCGGGCAGCGGGTCAAGGCGGACGTGCGGGAGTTGCGGGTCCCGCCTGCCCTGGGGGAGCAGGTTGCCCTGCACTTTGCTGCCGAGGACGCGGTGTTGCTGTCGGCCGGGGTGAGCGATGAGTAGTCCGACCGGGACCTTGACCGAATCGCGCCCGGCACCGGGGGTTGTGCCCACCCGTTCCGCCGTGCGGAACGCCTGCCCACAACGGAAACGGAGGGCGTGGGTGTGGGCGTTGCCGCCCGTGCTCGGGCTGGCGCTCGTCTTCCTCTATCCCCTCGTCCTCCTCGTCCAGCAGTCGTTCACTCCGCTCGAAGGCGGGATGTCCGTCCAGCCGTACGCGGACGTGTTCGCCGACCCCGCGTTCCGGGAGGCGCTCGGGACGACCGTGTGGCTGGCGGCCGGGGCGACCGTCGGGTGTCTCGTCCTCGGGTTCGTGCTCGCGCTCGTCATCGCGTTCGTGCCGTTCCCCGGGGCGAAGGCCGTCGCCCGGTTCGTCGACGTCTTCCTCTCCTTCCCGTCCTTCCTGATCACGCTCGCGCTGCTCTTCGTGTACGGCACCGTCGGCATGGCCAACGGACTGTGGACGGACGTGACGGGCGCCGCCGAGGGGCCGTTCCAGTTCCTCGGCACCCCGTGGGGCGTGCTGCTCGCCGAGATCACGTACTTCACGCCGTTCGTGATGCGGCCGCTGCTCGCCGCGTTCTCGCAGATCGACACCGCGCAGATCGAGGCCGCGTCCTCGCTCGGCGCGAAGGCCCCGCGGATCGTGCGGCAGATCATCCTGCCCGAGGCGCTGCCCGCGCTCGCCGCCGGCGGCAGCCTCGTACTGATCATGTGCCTCAACGAGTTCGGCATCGTCCTGTTCACCGGGGCGAAGGGCGTCACGACCCTGCCGATGCTCGTCTACAGCAAGGCGATCCTGGAGTCCGACTGGACCGCCGCCTGTGTCGTCGCCGTCGTCAACGTGGTGATCTCCGTGGGTCTCTACAGCCTGTACCGGGTGGTGAGCCGTCGTGTTGGTGCATAGCCGAGGCAGCAGGTGGGCGCTCTGGGCGCTGTTCCTGCTCCTGTTCGTGCCGCTGTTCGCGCTGCCGCTGCTCGTGATCGTCGCGGCCTCGTTCGCCACCAACTGGTCCGGCGCCTTCCCCTCCGGGCCGACCGTCGAGCACTACGCCGCCGCCACCCGCGGCGAGTCCCTGCAGGCGCTCACCACCAGCCTCGTCACCGCGCTCGTCGCCAGCCTGCTCGCGCTGCTCGTCGGCAGTTGGGCCGCGCTCGCCGCGCACGCCCTGCACAAGCGGGCCAAGCGGCTCATGGACACCCTGTTCATGCTGCCGGTCGCCGTGCCCTCGGTGGTCGTCGGCCTCGCCGTGCTCGTCGCGTTCTCGCAGCCGCCGTTCCTGCTCAACGGCACCCGCTGGATCGTGATCCTCGCCCACACCATCCTCGTCACGGCCTTCGCGTACCAGTCCGTGTCGGCCGCGATCCTCCGCCTCGACCCGGCCTACGAGCAGGCCGCCGCGTCCCTCGGCGCCCGGCCCTCGTACGTGCTGTGGCGGGTGAAGCTGCCGCTGCTTCTGCCGTCCCTGAACGCGGCCGCCGGGCTCTGCTTCGCCCTGTCCATGGGCGAGTTGAGCGCCACGATGATGCTCTACCCGCCGGACTGGATGCCCCTGCCCGTCCGCATCTTCACGGCCACCGACCGCGGTTCCCTCTTCACCGGCTCCGCCGTCGCCGTGGTCCTCATGGGCGCCACCCTCCTCGTCCTGCTCGCGGTCTCCCGAGTCCGTACCAGGGCCTCGTACCGCTGAGACCCGCGCCGAATCCCGCGCCGAACCCCCCGACGAATCCCCCGTAGAGAGAGTCGAAACGCCATGCGCATCAAGGGCCACACCAGAGTCACCGCCGCCGTCGCCGGCAGTCTCGTCCTCGCCGGTTCGCTCACCGCCTGCGGCGGCGCCGCCTCCGCCGACGAGAAGGTCGTCACCGTCTACAGCGCCGACGGCCTCAAGGGCGAGAACGGCGACGGCTGGTACGACCAGGTCTTCAAGGACTTCGAGAAGAAGACCGGCATCAAGGTCGAGTACGTCGAGGGCGGCTCGGGCGAGATGGTGCAGCGGGCGCTGCGCGAGAAGTCCAACACCCAGGCCGACGTCATGGTCACCCTGCCGCCGTTCATCCAACAGGCGGGCAGCAAGGGCCTGTTGGAGAAGTACCAGCCGAAGGGCGCCGAGCAGGTCGCCGGCGCCGACAAGGCCGCCGACGGCACCTGGACCGCCGTCGTCAACAACTACTTCTCCTTCATCCACAACAAGAAGGAGCTGAAGCAGCCCCCGGCCACCTGGGAGGACCTGCTCGACGCCAAGTACAGGAACAAGCTCCAGTACTCCACGCCCGGCGTCGCCGGCGACGGCACCGCCGTCCTCATCAAGGCCATGCACGACTTCGGCTCCAAGGACAAGGCCATGGCCTACCTGAAGAAGCTGCAGGCCAACAACGTCGGCCCGTCCTCGTCCACGTCCAAGCTCGCGCCGAAGACCGACAAGGGCGAGCTGCTCGTGGCCAACGGCGACGTGCAGATGAACTTCGCCCAGTCCAAGTCCATGCCCAACCTCGGCATCTGGTTCCCGAAGGCCTCCGGCAAGGACGCCAAGCCCACCACCTTCGCGCTGCCGTACGCCGCGGGCCTCGTCAAGGGCGCCCCGCACAGCGAGAACGGCAAGAAGCTCCTCGACTTCATGCTCGGCGAGCAGGCCCAGAAGCAGGTCAGCTCGGTCGGCGGCGGCTTCGCGGCGCGCAAGGACATCAAGGCCACCGACGCCAACGCGATCGCCCTGACCAAGCTGATGGACGGCGTCGAAGTCTTCCAGCCCGACTGGGCCGACATCGAGAAGAACCTCCCCGCGTACGTGGAGGACTGGAAGGCGGCGACGGGCAGCTGACCGCCCGCACACCCCTGTGTCCGCAGGTCGAACGGGGCGGGTCCGGACCGGGCCCGCCCCGTTAGGCTGACGGGACGTAGGCCCACCCGGTGTTCCGGCCCACCCGGTCCAGAGCGGAGATCAGTCCCGTGGCAGAGCGCAAGCCGATCGAATCCTGGCTCACCGACATGGACGGAGTCCTCATCCACGAGGGCGTGCCCATCCCCGGTGCGGACGCCTTCATCAAGCGGCTGCAGGAGTCCGGCAGGCCGTTCCTGGTGCTCACCAACAACTCCATCTACACGGCCCGCGACCTGCACGCCCGCCTGCAGCGCATGGGCCTCGACGTCCCGGTCGAGAACATCTGGACGTCCGCCCTCGCCACCGCGAAGTTCCTCGACGACCAGCGCCCCGGCGGCACCGCGTACGTCATCGGCGAGGCCGGCCTGACCACGGCCCTGCACGACATCGGGTACGTCCTCACCGACTCCGACCCGGACTACGTGGTCCTCGGCGAGACCCGGACGTACAGCTTCGAGGCGATGACGAAGGCCGTGCGGCTGATCAACAACGGGGCGCGGTTCATCTGCACCAACCCCGACGAGACCGGGCCGAGCCTGCAGGGCCCGCTGCCCGCGACCGGCGCGGTGGCGGCGCTGATCACCAAGGCGACCGGCAAGGAGCCGTACTTCGCGGGCAAGCCGAACCCGCTGATGATGCGTACGGGCCTGAACGCGATCGGGGCGCACTCCGAGACCAGCGCGATGATCGGGGACCGGATGGACACGGATGTCCTGGCCGGACTCGAGGCGGGCATGGAGACGTTCCTGGTCCTGACCGGCCTCACGACGGAGTCGGAGGTGGACCGCTACCCGTTCCGCCCGTCGACGATCGTGAACTCCATCGCGGACCTGGTCGACCGAGTCTGAGCGCACGCCGTCCGGCGGTGCGAGTTCGTCTGCGGCGCCGCTGTGGCCACGACTGCGGGGCCAGGGGGCGGAGCCCCTGATAAGGGGCGCGGGGAACTGCGCGAGCAACCACGACGGCGGGTCAGCCGAACGACGACCCTTGGGAGCCCCTCCGGCGATTGAGGAGCCGGGGGGCCGGGGGCGGAGCCCCCTGGGGGAACACTCGACTGGCCCACCTCCGGAGGCCGACCGACCCCGCCCGGGGCGAGCCTCGGAATATGCGCCGACTCGTCCCCACCCTGTGCGTCACGGCCCTCCTCTCCCTCGCCCCGGCGACCCCCGCCGCCGCCGCGGACCCGGGGGTGACCGTCGAGCCGTCGAGTGTCGTGGCGGGCGGCGAGGTGCGGCTCGTCGCCACCGGGTGCGAGGGGCAGACCGCCGCCGCCAGGTCCGAGGCGTTCGTCGCCGACGGCTCCCTCAGCGTCAGCGGCGCCGCCCGCGGCAGCGACGGCAGCGTCCTCGCCGGCGAGGTGACGATCCGGTCGACGGTCACCGTCGGCACGTACGCCATCTCGGTGACCTGCGACGGCAAGGAGGGCAAGGCCAAGGGCACCTTCACCGTCGTCCGCGAGAAGCCGCGGGAGAAGCGCGAGAAGCCCCGCGACGACGCCCGCGAGAAGCCCGCCCCCCGGCCGCCCGACGCCTCGCCGACCGCGCCGATCAAGGCCGGTGGCGGCGGCACCGCCTCCCTGGCCGGCGAGGAGGACGAGGGGCCCGGCCTGCGGCAGGCCGTGATCGGCGGGGTCCTCGCGACCGCGGCCCTGCTCGCCGTCGGCGGCCGGATACTGCGTCGACGCCGCCGCCCCCAGTAGCCGCACCCAGGCCAGGACGACGTGTCCGACCCTCGCCCTTCCCGGCCCGCCCGCCTGATGACCGCCGCGGCCTGGCTGCTGCTCCTGCTCGGCCTGTGGCTGTGGGGCCGCGAGTCCGGCCTTCCGGCGCTGCCCGGCACCCGCGACGCCGACGCCGCGGGCGTGCAACTCCCGCCCGCGCACGACCCGTTGCCCCCGGCCCGCCCGCACCGGGTGGACATACCGGCGATAGGCGTGCGCGCCCCCGTCGTCCGCCGCGGCCTCGACCGGGACCGGGCCGTCGACCCGCCGCCGTACGACCGGCCGGGCGCCGTCGGCTGGTACGCGGGTGGCACCGAGCCCGGCCGTGCGGGCGCCGCCCTCTTCGTCGGGCACGTCGACACCGAGTCCGACCCGGCGGTCTTCTACGACCTGAGCGCCCTGAAGCCCGGTCAGCAGGTGCGGGTCCTGCGGGCCGACGGCTCCCTCGCCGTGTTCACCGTCGAGGACGTCGAGGTCCTGCGGCGCGACCGCTTCGACCCGGCCCGGGCGTACGGCGAACGGCGCGCGGGGCGGGCCGAGTTGCGGCTGATCACCTGCGGCGGCGCCTTCGACCCGGCCACGGGCAGCTATGCGGCGAATGTCGTGGTCTCGGCGTACTTGACGGGAACCGGAGCTTGACCGGGCGCGTATGTCAGGATGGGGAGCCCGACATGACCTAGGGGGAGTGGATGGACGGCAGCGAGGGCCAGCACGTGAACAGGTCTGCCGGGCGGGGGTGGAAGGCATCGGCGGCGGCCGTGGGGGCGGCGCTGCTGATCGCGGGGTGTTCCTCGGACGGCGGCGGGGACCCGGATCCGAACGGCTCGCCGGTGCAGCAGCAGCCCAGGTCCAGTGACCCGTACTGGGTCGACCCGCAGGGCAACGCGGCCCAGCAGGTGGCCGAGTACCGCCACGACGGCAACGACCGGGACGCGAAGCTGATCGAGAAGATCGCCCGCCAGCCCGTCGCCGAGTGGATCACCGACCCCGACACCGCCGCGGCCGAGACGCAGGCCCGCGAGCACACCGAGGCCGCCGCGAAGGCCGACCGGGACGCGCTGCTCGCGCTGTACAACATCCCGCACCGCGACTGCGGCCAGTACTCGAAGGGCGGCGCCGCCGACGGGGACGCGTACCGCGCGTGGATCGACGGCGTGGCCAAGGGCATCGGCGACCGCAGGGCCACGGTGATCCTGGAGCCGGACGCGCTGCTGCACGTCGTCGACGGCTGCACGCCCGGCGAGTTCCACGGCGAGCGGTTCGACCTGCTCAAGGGCGCCATCGAGAAGCTCAAGTCGCTGAAGCACACCAAGGTCTACCTGGACGGCGGCAACCCCGGCGGCCCGAAGCCGGACGACCTCTACCAGCCGCTCAAGTCGGCGGGCATCGACCAGGCCGACGGCTTCGCGGTCAACGTGTCGAACTTCTACGGCACGCAGGAGTCCACGGCCTTCGGCAAGGAACTCTCGATGAAGTTCGGCAACAAGCCGTTCGTCATCGACACCAGCCGCAACGGCAACGGCCCCTACACGGAGGGGAACCCGGACGAGCGCTGGTGCAACCCGCCGGGCCGGGCCCTCGGCGAGACCCCGACCACCAAGACCGGCGACAAGGCCGTGGACGCGTACCTCTGGATCAAGCGGCCCGGCGAGTCGGACGGCGAGTGCAAGGGCGGCCCGCCCGCCGGGCAGTGGTGGCCGGAGTACGCGCTGGGGCTCGCCAAGGGCGCCGAGTAGCCCTCTGCGTACGGGGGTTGCCCGGCGAGCGGGCGGGCTACTCGGGAACCTCCACCCACACCGCCTCGCTCGGGCGGCCCCGGTCGTCGGTCACGAACAGCATGTACCAGCCGGGCTGGACGAGGTTCTTGTTCTTCGGCACCGTGACCGTCACCTTGTCGCCCGACGTCCTCAGGCCCAGCTCGATCGAGCGCTGGTCGATGTCGGTGACGTGCGTGGACGCGCTCGGCTTGATCAGGCGGGCCTTCTCCAGGTGCTTCGCCTGCCGGGACGTGAACGTCGCGGAGCCGCCGCGTTCGACGGTCTTCTCGCCGCCGGTGAGCACCGGCTTGGCGCCCTGGTAGAGGTACGGCGGGGTGTAGATCTCGATGCGCTGCTCGAACTTGCCGGGCTTGGTGTTCGCGGCGTCCGAGAACAGCGAGTCCGAGCCGAACACGGCGACGCGCCCGTCGGGCAGCAGCAGCGAGCCGGAGTGGTAGTTGCGGCCCACCAGCGGGTCGGCCACGCGCCGCAGCCGCTCACCGCCCGGGGCGAGCATCCGCGCCTCCAGGATGTTCGAGCCGCCGCGCCCGCGGTAGTCCTCGGAGCCGCCGGTGATCAGGACGCTGTCGTCGGGCAGGATCGACGACTGCGGGTAGCGGGTGCCCTTGTCGAGGGACGGGCCGTCCTCGAAGACCGGGTTCGGGGACTTGAGGTCGATGACCCGGGTCTTCGCGCTGGACTTCTCGGACTCGCCGACGCCACCGCCGCCGATCACCATGAACCGCTCGTCCTGCGCGGGCGGCAGCATCACGGTGCCCGCGGTCTCCATCAGCTTCGGATCGCTGAGGCCCTTCACCTTGGTGAACTCGTTGCTGTCGAAGTCCCAGACGCCGGGGTCGCGGCCCACGTCGTCCGGCCCGTACCCGGCGTTCGCCCCCGAGTAGAACAGCTTGCCGTTCGGCAGGATGAACACCGCCGGGTACGTGGGGAACTGCCGCTTCTGCGGGACGTACTCCCACTCCTTGGTGTCCGGGTCGTACACCTCGTTGCGGTCGCCCGGCACGATCTGGCCGATGTCGTCCAGGCCGGACAGGGCGAGGATCTTCCCGTCGGAGAGCGTGGTCAGCGTCGGGTACCAGCGGGCCTCGTTCATGGGGTCGACCTTGATGTACTTCTCGGCGACCGGGTCGAACTCGTAGGCGTCCTTGATGCCTTGGAAGTCCTTCTTGTCGAGGGCGAGCTTCTGCGCGATGCCGTACGTGTTGCGCGCGTCGGCGCCCTTGAGGCCCTGCACCCGGTAGTTGTCCTCGGTGCCGGTCTCGTACTTCTTGCCGCGCTGCTGCGCCTCCACGTACACGCGGCCGAGGCCCGGGTCGTTGCGCAGGAAGCGGCCGGTGGCCTGGTCGAAGACCTTCTTCGCGCGTTCCACGACCACCGGGTCCTTGGAGACGAAGGTCTTGCCGTTCTCCTTGCCGGTGAAGCGGGTGCCGGCGGGCAGCGTGATCGGCTCGTCCGGGTTCTCGTTGTGCACGATCATCAGGCCGCCGGCCTTGGTGACGTCGCCCTCCAGCTTCTCGTACCGCTTCGTGCCGCCCGCCACCAGGAGCTTGCCGTCCGGGAGTTGGGTGTGCCCGGTGCAGAACAGGTCGTTGGGCGTGGGGATCTTCTTGAAGGTCTGCTTGACCGGGTCCCACAGCACGGTGTCGAACTTCTTCGCGTCGAAGTTCTTCTCGTTGTTCCCGGAGCCCGCGACGAGCAGCACCTTGCCGGTGTGCAGGACGGCCGCGTGGATGGTGTTCAGCCGGTACTGGTCGGGGACGTCGACGAGCTCCCAGTGCCCGTTCGAAGCTTTGTACTCCGGCCTGTTGATCTTGTACTCGTGGTACTGCGCGGAGCCGAACCGCCAGAGCCAGGGGCCGTTCATGCCCGCCAGTGCGACGACCACCGCCGCGCCTATCGCGAAGCGGCGGGCGCGGCGGCGGCTTGAGCGGTCAGTCATTTCTTACGTCCCCCAAGGTCCCCGAGGTCTATCTGTACGGTCTCGTCGGCGGCGGCCCAACTCGGCTTGTGCCGAGGGGCGTGCGCGCCGGGTGCGCCGGGCGCGGCAGGTCCGGCGGGCGTCGCGGGCGCGGCGGGCACGCGCGGGTCGGGCGGCGCCGGTGCCGGTGCGGGTGGTGCGGGCCGGGACGGCTGCGCGGGCCGCGCGGGTGGCGCCGCCTGCTCGGGCCGCACCAGCGGAAGCACCTGGGTCCGCGCCCCGTCGGACTCGGGCCGTACGGGCGCCGGCTCGGCCGGTACGACGAGGGGCTGCCGGAGCGTGTCCCCGGGCTCCGGCGCCGGGGCGGAAGGGGCGGCGGCCGGGGCCGGACTCCCGCCCCGCGCGGCCGACTTGCGGCGCTTCTTCTCCTGCGCCCACATGTACCGCCAGGCGAAGATCGGCGCCGCCGTGATCAGCAGCGCGAACGAGGCCCAGGTGATCATCGCCGGGTGGGCGTGGTCGTACACGAAGGCCGCGGCGATCGAGCCGGCGAAGACCAGGATGAAGAAGAGGTGGATGCGGAACGTGCCGAACAGCGTGTCCGGGCTGGCCGACTCGCCCTTCGGGGTCACCACGAACTTGGACTTGCGGCGCAGCACGGCGTCCATCAGCGAGCGGGCGTAGATCGGCGCGGACAGCGCGGACATCACCATGCCCGCCACACCGCCGGACCCCTCCGGCTCGTGCGGGGAGACGTTGTGCCGCCGGTTCCACACGTACAGGCCGATCTGCAGCGCCGAGGCGTTGCCGTACAGCATCAGCCAGATCGTCGGGTCGATGTTCACGCCGGACGCGCCGAGGCCCAGGAACAGGGCGCAACTCAGCGCCGCGAGGATCCAGTTGAGGGCCGACATCGGGTAGAAGATGATCATCATCGTGTAGTTGAAGAGCTTCCCCGGCGGCAGGGAGTACCAGCCCTTCCAGTACTGCTTGAGGATCGTCTCGTACGTTCCGCGGGACCAGCGCAGCTGCTGCGTGAAGAAGTCGGTCCAGGCGTTCGGGCCCTCGCCGACCGCGAGCACGTCCGGGGTGTAGACCGACTTCCACTTCTTGCCGGTGACCGGGTTCCGGTGCCGGTGGATCTCGAAGCCGGTCGCCATGTCCTCGGTGATCGAGTCGTAGAGCCCGCCGATCTGCTTGAGCGCCCGGATGCGTACGGCGTTGGAGGTGCCGACGAACATCGGCGCCCCGTAGGCGTTGCCGGCCCGCTGGATCAGCGCGTGGAAGAGGAACTGCTGGGACTCGGCGGCCTTGGTGACGAACGTGTCGTAGTTCCCGTACACCTGCGGGCCGATGACGAAGCCGACGTCCGGGTCGCGGAAGAAGCCGAGCATCCGCTCCAGGTAGTTGGGCAGCGGGACGTGGTCGGTGTCGACGGAGGCGAAGTAGTCGTAGGCGTCGCCGTGCGCGTCCAGCCAGGCGTTGTAGTTGCCGTGCTTGGTCTTCGCGCGGTGCGGGCCCTTCTGCTGGTTCCACTTCTCGACGCCCTTGCGGGAGAAGTGGTGCACGCCCAGGCGCGCGCAGACCTCCTTCACCTCCGGGTCGTCGCCCTCGTCGAGCAGCCAGACGTGCAGCAGCCCGCGGTGCCGGATCCTGACCGCGGCCTCCAGGGTCTTGGTCACCATCTCGATCGGCTCCTTGCCGGGCACGAACGAGGTGAGGAACGCGACCCGCGTGCCGGTCTCGGGCACCACGGGCACCGGGTCGCGGGCGACGAGGGTGGCGTGCGCGTTGGACAGCACGTTCATGCAGCGGAAGAACTCGATCAGGCCGATCGAGACGAGCATGACGACGTCGAGGTGCTCCAGCCACGGGTTGGGCACGTAGTCCCGCTCGGTCCAGTGCTCGGGCTGCAGCAGCCAGGCGAGCAGCACGAGCGAGAGCAGCGGCGCGGCCCCCAGCATCAGGGCCGCGCGGACGCGGTGCGGCTCCTGCGAGAGCAGCGAGCGGTAGCGCACCTTGTACGGCTTCGCCGGGTCGGGCTGTGTGAGGGGTCCGGCGAGGCGGCTGTAGTGCTCGTAGTCGTAGCGCGGCAGCGACTTCTTCAGGCGCCGGAAGCCGCCCGTGCGGTGGGAGAGCACCCGCAGTTGGGCCGTCCTCGACGGGTCGGAATCGGGTCCGGCGCCCGTAGGCGTCGACGTCATGAGTATCCCCCCGCACGCGGTGGTCGCCGCGTGGTCGTCGGTCCTGGTCACCGCGCGGTCCCCCCTGAACCCCGCGGTTGCATCGAGTGGCTGGCCACCGGTCGTTGAGACGCGCGGAGCGCGCCGGTGGTTCGCCCTCACTCAACTACGGCACACCAGTCATCACATGGTGTTCACGATTCAGGCAAGGTTTCTACGTCATCGCGATGATCGCAAGGCGGGAATCTCCTGCTTACCGATCATTTGCACGCTTTACGGCGGGAGTTGGGCCTTCCGCAGTGGAGCCGTCGGCCTCACGCCTGGTCAGGCGTCCGCACCGCCGAGCCGAGCCGCGTCCGAAGGTTCCCGAAGTGCTCGCGTACGGCCTGCTCGGCGCGCAGGGTGTCGCCGGAGCGGACCGCGTCGAGGATCTCCCGGTGCTGGCGGCAGGTGACCTTGGGGTCGTGCGGGATGTCCACGAGGTCGGTGCGTACGCGGTGGAACGCGTCCCAGAACGCCTCCAGTACCTCGCCGAGCAGGGGGTTGCGCAGGCAGCGGTAGAGGGTGGCGTGGAAGGCCCGGTCGGTCTCGGCGGCCACCGTGCCGACGGCGGCCTCGCGCTCCATCCGGTCGACGAGCGCGTCGAGTTCGGCGAGGTCGCTCGCCGGGACCTGGCCGGCGAGGCGGGCGAGCAGCCCGGTCTCCACGGCCTCGCGCAGTTCGAGGAGTTGGAGCAGGCTGTCCTCGCCGCGGTAGTGCCCGGCGACGGTACGGAACGCGAGCCCCTCGATCATCGGCGCCATCGACATCGGGCCCACGTACGTGCCGAAGCCGTGCCGGATCTCGACGATGCCCATCGCGACCAGCGCCTTGAGCGCCTCCCGCACGGAGTTGCGGCTCACGCCGAGCAGCTCCATCAGTTCGGGCTCGGTGGGCAGCGGGGCCCCGGAGGGCAGCCGCCGGTCGATGATGAGCTTCTTGATCCGCTCCTGTATGTCGCGCGCCATGGGCCAAAGGTATCCGGCGCGTGGCCGGGCGGGGGCGCTGAGGTGTCCGGCCGGTGGCGGCGGGGTGCCCGCGTACGACGAAGGCCCCTCGCTCTCGCGAAGGGCCTTCGACTGTCTGTGCGCCGCCAGGGACTCGAACCCCGGACCCGCTGATTAAGAGTCAGCTGCTCTAACCAACTGAGCTAGCGGCGCCTGCTGACCTGGAGAACTCTACCGGATCCCGGAGGGTGCTCCTGACCACCCGCGCCCCGGCGCCGTCCTGCGCGCGGCCCGGCCCGCCCCGGCCGCGTACAGCATTCGGACCGTCAGCATGCGATTCCACTGGACAGTTGAGAAACTTGGCGACGTGCAGCGACGCGGAAATGCAGGGCCGGGAACGGGCTCGGGATGTGAGGTGAATCGCATCCCGGCGGATTCGGCGGCGCACTCCCGGGCACCGGTTCCGGCGCCGGAACCGGAACCGGTATCCGAGGAATTCGAGCGCTCTCCGGACTGCGACCGCCCCGGCTGCCCGCACGTTCGGTACGAGAATTCCCCGCGCCTTTCCCGAGGACCCGGCGGCCGTCGCCCGTACGTCCGGGCCGCCCGCCGCGCCCTGGCCCTCGCCGCCGCCGCGAGCGCCGTGCTCACCGCCCCGCACATCGCGGCCGCGGCGCCCCCGACCGGCTCGGCGCCCACGCTGACCAGGTCGGACGACGGCGACCGGGGGGTGCTCGGCGGCGCGGGCGGCAGTCCGCAGGGCGGCTCGGGCGGGCTGCACGGCCGCCCGGGTCGGGTGCTCGCGGCGCCCGCGGTGTCCCGGGCGGAGATCCTCGACCGGGCCGCGAGCTGGGTGCGGGCCCGCGTTCCGTACAGCGCGGACTCGCACTACAAGGACGGTTACCGGCAGGACTGCTCGGGATTCGTCTCGATGGCCTGGAATCTCGGCCGCAATGAATGGACCGGAAGTCTCACCGCCGTCGCGGAACCCGTCGGCAGACAGCAACTACAGCCCGGCGACATTCTCCTCTTCCACAATCAGGCAGACCCGGGAAAGGGTTCGCACGTGACGATTTTCGGCGGCTGGACCGACTCCTCCCGCAGCCATTACCTCGCCTACGAACAGGCCCGCCCGCACACCCGCAGACAAATCACGCCCTACGCCTACTGGACCCACTCCGAGCGCTACTCGGCCTACCGCTACAAGAATCTCCGGCCCGTCGCGCAGGGCCCCGCGCCGAGTTCCGCCCGGCGCTTTCCGGGTGCGGCGGCGTTCGGCCCCGGCGCCCGCGGCCCGTACGTGACCCAGCTGGGCCGGATGCTCGTCCAGCGCGGCGGCGCCCGCTTCTACCGCTCCGGGCCCTCGCCGGTCTGGGGCGAGGCGGACCGCAGGGCGACCCGGGCCTTCCAGCGCGCCCAGGGCTGGACGGGCGACGCGGCGAACGGCCTGCCGGGCCCGCTGACCTGGGAGTACCTGGTCACGGGCAGGGGGCGGGACATTCCGGATGCCGGGGTGGACGTCCGGGCGGACGTCGGTGCCGCGCCCGCGTATCCGGGGCGGGGCGCGTTCCGGCCCGGGCGGTCGAACCCGTACGTGGAGCGGCTCGGGCGGCAACTGGTGCAGAAAGGGTTCGGCAGGCACTACCGGCAGGGCCCGGGGCCGACTTGGGGCGAGGCCGACCGCCGCAACGTCGAGGAGTTCCAGCGCGCCCAGGGCTGGCGCGGCGGCGCGGCGGACGGCTACCCGGGGCCGGAGACATGGCGCCGCCTCTTCCGCTGAGCGGCCCGGCGCACGGTGCCCCGTGCACGGCACGCGACGGGGGGCGAGCGGCACGTTGGACGGCACGCGACGGGGATGAGCGGCACGGTGGACGAGCGGGACGGGCGGTACATCGGCCCGGCGGCGCATCGGCCGGGCGGCGCATCGGCCGGGTGGCGCATCGGCCGGGTGGCGCATCGGCCGGGTGGCGCATCGGCCGGGTGGCCACAGGCGAGACGCGGGGACGGCGGCATGACCGAGTTACGGCAGGACAGCGGCAGGCAGCAGGGCGGAGGCGCGGAGGCACCGATGGGACCCACGACCGGCACGAGCGGCAAAGCCGAACCGAGAACCACGCCCACCCCGGCACCGGGTACACCCAACGACCGGGAGCAGCAGCGGCCCGCGTACGCGAAGGACCGGCCAGGGCAGAGGGAGAGCCGGACCGGGCGCAGGGAGGGCCAGGTCGCGGAGCGGGAAGGCCAGGTCGCGTACCGGGAGAGCCCGACCGGGCACCGGAGGAGCCAGGTCGCGCAGCGGGAGGGCCAAGTCGCGCAGCGCGAGAGCCGGACCGCGCACGAGACCCAGGCCGCGCAGCGGGACAGCCGGACCGGGCACCGGGAGCCCCAGGGCGAGCACCGGGAGATCCGGACCGCGCACCGGGAGCCCCGGGCCGCGCAGCGCGAGAGCCGGACCGCGCACCGGGAGCCCCAGGGCGCGCAGCGGGACAGCCGGACCGCGCACCGGGAGCCCCAGGCCACGCAGCAGGAGATCCGGACCGCGCAGCGGGACAGCCAGACCCCGAACCGGAAGAGCCCTGCCGCGCACCGGAAGCGTCCTGCCGCCGCGCACCGGAAGAGCCAGCCCGCCCACGCCACCACCCCCGCCCGCACCCCCCGGCTGATCCGCTCCGACTCCACCACCGAGATCCCGTTGGACCTTCTCTTCCGGGACGACACGGGGACCGTCCCGGCGGCGTCCGACGCCGTCGTCGGGCGGCGGCGGGGGACGGGGGAGCAGGTGCGGCCGTCGGCGGCGCGGGCGGCGGTGCCGATGCGGGTGACCGTGCCGGTGGAGGTGACGGAGCGGCGCGGGCGGTCGTGGCCGGGGGCCGCCGCCGTGGCCGCCGGGTTCACGGGGCTCGCCGGGTGTGCGGCGGGCGGCTGGTGGGCCGGGGCGCTGCCCGAGTTCGCGGTACGGCTCGCGCGGCTTCCGGAGCAGCTCGGCGCGGGTCTCGGGCCGGCGCAGTGGGCGGTGCTCGCCGGGTCGGGTGCGCTGGCGCTGTTCTCGTTCGGTGGTCTCGGCCGCGGCCGGGAGGGGCGGGCGTGGGTGCTGTCGCTGTTCGGGCGGTACCGGGGGAGTGTGCGCCGTACCGGACTCGTATGGGTCAACCCGCTGTTGAAGCGGCGCCGGGTCGACGTACGGCTACGGCACTGGCGGAGCGAGCCGATGCCGGGCGTGGACGCGCACGGGGTGGCGCTGCGGGTCGTGCTGCTCGTGGTGTGGCGGGTCAAGGACACGGCGCGGGCGGCGCTCGGGGTGGACGACCCGACGACGTATCTGCGGGAGTGCGTGGAGGCCGCGCTCGCCGGGGTGCTGTCGCAGTTGCCGGTGGACGCGCCCACGAGCGGCGCGGGCGGGGCGACGCTGCGCAACGCGGAGGCCGTCGGCGACGCGCTCACCCGCCGGGTGGCCGCCGACGCGGAGGCGGCCGGCGTCGAGGTGTTCGCGGTGCGGCCGACCCGGATCGACTACGCGCCGGAGGTCGCCGACTCGGTACGCCGCCGCCGGCTCGCCGCGTTGGAGGCGCGGGAGCGGGACACGGCCCTGAGCCGGCTCGTCGACTCGGTCGAGGACACGGTCACCCGGCTCACCGTGCGCGGCCTGGTCGAGCTGGACGACTGCGAACGCAAGGCGCTCGTGAAGGATCTGACGGTGGCGTTCTGCGCGGGCCAGAACGAACGCTGACGCAGTCAACGCCCTTTCAGCGGCTCACGCTGGCCGGAATCCGCCCCACCATTGGTATGGACATGTTCAACTACCCGCAATAATCTGGCACTTGGTCTAGACCGCAGCACTGCGTACGGCTCACAGAACCCCTCGTTCTCCAGGAGCACAGGAGCAGCAGCATGCGTAAACGGATGTACGCGGCAGCGGTGGGCATCGCCACCGTCGGCGCCTTCGCCCTCTCCACGGGCGGCGCCAGTGGTCACGGCTACACGGACTCACCCATCAGCCGGCAGAAGCTCTGCGCCAACGGGACGGTCACCGGCTGCGGTTCGATCCAGTGGGAGCCGCAGAGCGTCGAGGGCCCGAAGGGCTTCCCGGCCGCGGGGCCCGCCGACGGCAAGATCTGCTCGGCGGGGCTCGGCCAGTTCGACTCGCTGAACTCGCCGACCAAGCCCGGCGGCGGCGCCTGGCCGACCACGAAGGTGACCAGCGGCGGCAGCCAGAGCTTCCGCTGGCAGTTCACGGCCCGGCACTCCACGACCGACTTCAAGTACTACATCACCAAGAACGGCTGGGACGACAGCAAGCCGCTGACCAGGGCCGCCCTGGAAACGGCGCCGTTCTTCACGGTGCCCTACAACAACCAGCAGCCGCCCGCCACGCTGGAGCACACCGGGCAGCTCCCCTCCGGCAAGTCGGGGCACCACATCATCCTGTCCGTCTGGACGATCGCCGACACGGGCAACGCGTTCTACGCCTGCTCGGACGTCACGTTCTGACGTCGCGTTCTGACGTCGCGTTCTGACGTCGCGTTCTGATGTCAGGTTCTGGCGTCGCGTTCTGACGTCAGGTTCTGGTGCCACGTTTGGCGTCACGTTTGGCGTCACGCTCTGACGCGTCCCCACGCGGCCCGGCTCTTCCCCCGTCGGCCCGGGCAACCCTGGGCCCGTGCGCATCGCATCCCCATGCGGCGGTGCGCACGGGCCCGTTGCGAAGGCGCTGCACGGGCCCGCCCGTACCTGACTCACGCCTCTCCATTTCTGACGCCCAGTCAATTATGGTGCGGCGCCATGGTGATGACAGGTACCGGTACCGCCGCCGCAACCGTCGCCGAGCTCGTCCGCACGCAGTGGGGCGATCACCGCCCCGGGCTCCGCTGCGAGGACCTCGTGCTCACGCACCACCAGATCGCCGCGGGCGCCGCCGCGCGGGCCGCGCTGCTCGTGGACCTGCTGCCGCCGGGCGCCGAGCCGCATGTGGGAGTGCTGCTCGACAACACCCCGGAGTATCCGCTGTGGTTGAGTGCCGCGGCACTCGCGGGCGCGGCCCTCGCCGGTATCAACCCGACCCGCCGCGGCGCCGAACTCGCCCGCGACATCCTGCACACCGACTGCCGCCTGCTGCTCACCGAGCGGGCCCACCTGCCGCTGCTCGACGGCCTCGAACTCCCCGGCGTACGCGTCCTGGTGACCGACACCGAGGAGTACGAGCAGCTCCTCGCGCCGTACGCGGACGCGGCCCCCGGCGACGCCGTGCTCACCGCGCCCGGCCCGGCGCACCGCATGCTGCTCTACTTCACGTCCGGCTCGACCGGCGCGCCCAAGGCGGCGATCTGCACGCAGGGCCGGCTCGCGGCGGCCGGGCGGTCGCTGGCCGGGCACTTCGGGGTGGGCCGGGACGACGTGCACTACATCTGCATGCCGATGTTCCACGGCAACGCGGTGATCGCCGACTGGTCCCCGGCCCTCGCCGCGGGCGCGGCCGTCGCCCTGCGCCGCCGCTTCTCGGCCTCCGGTTTCCTGGACGACGTACGGGCCCACGGCGCCACGTACTTCACGTATGTGGGCCGGGCCGTGCAGTACATCCTGGCCACGCCGGAGCGGCCGGACGACCGGGACCATACGCTGCGCCTGGGCTTCGGCACGGAGGCGGGCGCGGTCGACGCGGCCCGGTTCGCGGAGCGGTTCGGGGTGCGCCTGGTGGAGGGGTACGGCTCGTCCGAGGGCGGCGCCGCGATCCAGCGCACCCCGGGCACCCCGCCGGACGCGATCGGCCGCGCCGCGCCGGGCGACGACCTGGCGGTGGTCGACCCGGAGTCCGGTACGGAGTGTCCGGCGGCGCGGTTCGACGCGGCCGGGCGGCTGGTCAACGGGGCTGCGGCGATAGGGGAGTTGGTCAACCGGGGCCGCAGCCCGTTCGAGGGCTACTGGCGCAATCCGGACGCCGACCGGGCCCGGCTGCGCGGCGGCTGGTACTGGACGGGGGACCTGTTCTTCCGGGACGCCGACGGGTTCTTCTACTTCGCGGGCCGCGGCGACGACCGGCTCCGCGTCGACAGCGAGAACCTGGCCGCCGCCATGATCGAGAACATCCTCGCCCGGTACGCGCCGGCCGCGGCGGTCGCCGTGTACGCGGTGCCCGACCCGGTAGCCGGCGACCAGGTCATGGCGACGCTCGCCCTCGGCGACGCCCCCTTCGACCCGGACGGCTTCGCCCGCTTCCTCGCCGACCAGGGCGACCTGGGCCCGAAGATGCCGCCGCGTTTTGTCCGTACGGTGCGCCGCATGCCGGTCACGGCGACGAACAAGGTCCACCGGGCCGCGCTGCGCCGTGCGGGTTTCCGCTGCCCGGACCCGGTGTGGTGGCGCCCGGACGCGGAGCTGTCGTACGAGCCGCTGACCCCGGCGGCGGTTACGGCGCTCGTGGAGCGGTACCGGGAGCAGGGGCGGGAGGGGTTGCTGGGGCGGCTGTGAAGTGCGCGCCTGTGCGGCCGCAACGCGAAGAGGCCCTCGCTTGCGCGAAGGCCTCTTGCTGTCGGTGCGCCGCCAGGGACTCGAACCCCGGACCCGCTGATTAAGAGTCAGCTGCTCTAACCAACTGAGCTAGCGGCGCCTGCTGACTCGTAAATCATACCCAACCCCGAGGGGTGCTTCTGACCACCCCGAGCTCGGCCCCCGGGACGGCTCAGATCGCCAGCGAGAGCAGGACCGGGGCCGCGCCGCGGTTCAGGGTGTCGGCCGCTGCGCGCAGCCGGTGGGCGTTCTCGATCGGCATGGAGACCGCCAGGCATCCGACCGAGGAGCCCGCGGTGATCGGGACGGCCGCGCAGACCGTGCCCACCGCGTACTCCTGCAGGTCGAGGATCGGGACCGTGGGCGGCTGGGAGTCGAGTCTGCTGAAGAGCAGCCGCTCGTTGGTGATCGTCTTCGAGGTGAGCCGGGCCGGTTTGTGGCGGGAGAGGTGGTCCCTGCGGCCGTTGATGTCCAGCTGGGTGAGCAGGCTCTTGCCGACGGCGCTGGCGTGCGCGGCGGAGCGGAAGTCCACCCACTCGTTGACGGCGGGGGCGTCGGGGCCCGCGGCGTACTGGGTGATCTTCACTTCGCCGTCGATGTACCGGCTGATGTAGACCGCCGCGCCGACCGTGTCGCGCAGGCGGTCGAGGGTGGTCTGGAGCTGGTTCTTGATCGCGTCGTCGTGCGCCGCGCTGGAGCCCAGCTTTGCGAATGCGTCGCCCGTCGCGTACGCGCCGTCGCTGACCTGGCGGACGTACCCCTCCCGGCGCAGCATCAGGAGCAGCGACGAGAGCGCCTTGGGCGGCAGGCCCGTGAGGCGTGCGATCTCGACGTCGGTGACGCCGGCGGGGTGCCGGGCCACGGTTTCGAGCACACGCAGGGCGTGTTGCACCGAGTGGTACGGCGCGGTCGACTCTGGCTTCAGCGCCACGGTATCCCCCTGCATGGACCGGTTCCGGACAGCTGGGCTCGGTACCACGATAGCCGCCAAGCGCCGTCTGCGGAGGGGCTGTTGACAACTTTCGCGGCCATCTCGGCCCCACAAGCAGGAACGCGCCACAATGGCATATGCCAAGGTCAAGTCCCATGTGCTGGCCGTGCGTTCGATCCGTGCACGACGAAGGGCCCCGGCCGTACGCGAGGTTCGGCGGGGCCCTTCGTCAGGGGCTGTGAACGCGGCTTGATCAGAGCACTGCGCTGAGGAATTCGCGGGTGCGTTCGTGGTCCGGATCGCCGAAGATCTTGTCCGGGCTGCCGGACTCGATGATGCGGCCCTTGTCGAACATGAGCACCTGGTCGGAGATGTCCCGGGCGAAGTTCATCTCGTGCGTGACGCAGAGCATGGTGATGTCCGTGGAGTGTGCGATGTCCCGCAGTACGTCCAGGACGCCGGCCACCAGCTCCGGGTCGAGCGCCGAGGTGACCTCGTCGAGGAGCAGCACCTGCGGCCGCATCGCGAGCGCCCGGGCGATCGCGACGCGCTGCTGCTGACCGCCGGACAGCTGCGTCGGGTAGGCGTCGACGCGGTCGCCGAGGCCCACCAGGTCGAGCAGTTCGCGGGCCCGCTCCTCCGCCTCGTCCTTGGACAGGCCGAGGACGTGCACCGGGGCCTCGGTGATGTTCCGCAGCACCTTCATGTTCGGGAACAGGTTGAACTGCTGGAACACCATGCCGATGTTCTTGCGGACCTCGCGGATGTGCTTCTCGCTCGCCGGGACCAGCTTGCCGCCGCGCTCCTCGTGCGTGAGGTACTCGCCGCCGACCTTGATGGTGCCCTCGTCGGGCTTCATCAGGGTCATCAGGAGCCGCAGGATCGTGGTCTTGCCGGAGCCGGACGGACCGATCAGCGTGACGTGCTTGCCGGAGTCGACCTTGAAGTCCAGCTCGTCGAGCACGGTGTTGCTGCCGAACCGCTTGGTGACCTTGTCGAAGCGGATCAGCTCGCTGCCGTCGACCGCCGGGTTGGCGGTCTCCTTGCTCGTGCTCGCGGTCGGGTTGGTGGGGGTGCTGTCAGCGGACAAGGCGACGCTCCAGGGCTCGGAGAAGAAGGGAGGCCGGGTAGGCGATGACGATGAAGGCGATGCCGACGACGACGAGCGGTTCGACCATCTGGAACGTGATCGAGCCGAACTGCCGTGCCTCGCCGAGCATTTCGAGGACGCCGATCGTGGCGATCAGCGGCGAGTCCTTGAGCATCGCGACGACGTAGTTGCCGAGCGCCGGGACGACGCGGCGGATCGCCTGCGGCAGGATCACCGCGAACCAGGTGCGCGAACGCGGCAGGTTGAGCGCGGTGGCGGCCTCCCACTGGCCCACCGGAACACCGTCTATGCCGGCGCGGTACACCTCGGCGGTGTACGTCGAGTAGTGCAGGCCGAGGCCGATCACACCGGTCGTGAGCGCCGAGAAGGTGATGCCCCACTCGGGCAGCACGTAGTACAGGAAGAACAGCTGCACGAGCAGCGGGGTGTTGCGGATGAACTCGGTGATCGCGGTCACCGGCCAGCTGATCGCCTTCACCGTCGAGCGCTGGGCCATCGCCCAGACGAGCCCGAGGGTGAACGCGACGATCACGCTGAGCACCAACGCCTGGAGCGTGACGAGCACGCCGTCCCAGAACATCGGCATGAAGTCGCTCACTGCGGACCAGTCCCAGTTCATTACGCACCACCACCCGTTCCGGCGCCGGCACCACTGGCGGCCAGGTCGTTCGTCTGTCGCAGGGAGAGCCTGCGGCGCTTCGCCGGCGCCTGCCCGATGCCCGCCTTCGCCTTGCGCTCCACGGCCCGCATGCCGCGGGTCAGGACGAAGGCGAGGATGAAGTACATGACCAGGATGACCGTGTAGACGGGCGCGCTCTCGCCGGTCGCGTTGCGCACCAGCTGGGCGCCGAAGCTGATGTCGCCGACGCCCAGGATCGACACCAGGGCGGTGCCCTTGAGCAGCTCGATCAGCAGATTGTTCAGCGGCGGCACCATCTCCGGCCAGGCCTGCGGCAGGATGATCTTCCGCAGGGACTGCGCGGGCGTGAAGCTCAGGGCGATGCCCGCCTCACGCTGCGCCGGGGCCACCGCGGCGACGGCGCCGCGGACGATCTCCGATCCGTACGCCCCGTAGGTGAGGCCCATCGCGAGCACCGCGGCCCACATGGGGACGAGCTGCCAGCCGAAGCCCATCGGCAGCGCGAAGAACACCAGGAACATGAAGACCAGCGCGGACGTGCCGCGGAAGATCTCGAAGTAGGCGCCGGACAGGAAGCGCACGATCCACAGTCGGTGGGTGCGGGCCAGGCCGATGACGAGCGCCACGACGGCGCCGAGCGCCGCGCTGAACACCGTCAGCTGGACGGTGACCCACAGTCCCTTGAAGAGGAGCTCCCAGAGCCCAGGAGTGATCTCGCTCATGGCTGGCACTTCTCCTCGGCACGGATGGTGGTCATCTGGTCCTTGGTGAAGCCGAACGGCCGCATGATCTCCAGGAGTTCACCGCTGCGCTTCAGCTTGTGCAGCTCCCGGTTGAACGCGTCCCGCAGCGTGGTCTCCGGGCTGCGGAAGGCGAAGCCGCCCACGTCGATGACGGGCTTCCCGTCGAGGTACGGCTGCACCTCCTTCGTCGCCTCGACGCCCGAGCCCGGCCCCGCCTGTTCCACCGCGTTGAACACGGTCACGGCGGTGCCGACGAACACGTCGATACGGCCCTGCTTCACGGCGAGCAGACCGGCGAGCTGGTCGGGCAGGGTGCCGACGTCCTTGACGCCTGCGTCCTTCGCGTAGTCGATCTCCGCGTACCCGACGCCGGTCGCCATCTTGGCGCCCGTCCTCGCGATGTCCTTGTACGAGTGCAGGTTCTTCGGATTGCCCTTGCGCACGATGAACGCGTCGAGCATCTGGTACTCGGGATCGGCGAAGATCACCTGCTTGCAGCGCTCCGGGTTGATGTACATCCCGGCCGCGACCACGTCGAACTGCAGCGAGTTCAGGCCAGTGATCAGCGAGCCGAACTCGATGGGAAATGGCTCGACTTTGTCGACCCCGAGTTCCTTGAAGATGCGCTTCGCGATCGCGGGTGAGGATCCGGTCATCTTGCCGTCGCTGCCGATGTAGCTGTACGGCTGCTCGCCCGCGAGCCCGAGACGCACCGTCCCCTTAGCTCGCAACTGCTCCAGTAGGTGCCCTCCGTCACCGGTGTCTGCGGTGGCCACACGGCTGCAACCGGCGGTCGCGCCGACGGCGCCCGCCGCACCCAGCGCCGCCGCCCCTGCGAGCAGTGAGCGGCGGCGGAGCCCGCTTTTCCTTGTGCTTCCTGAGTTGTTCCCCTGTGGTGGAGCCATGGGCGCGCGGCTACCCGACTGGCAGGAAGATATGCCGATCGTTTTCAGTCCTTGACTCGGACGGACTGCTTCCGTTGCGCCGCCCGGCCGAGCACCGCTGCTCCGTCCGTGTTGCCCCGACTCCCGGCGATTTCAGGCCAGTTCGGGGCACGGAATGTCCGTCGCTCCGGACATGCACAGCGCCTGCGCCGCGCGCCATTGCCTCGCGCCCCTGGAGGGGCCGGCCCAGGTCACTGGGTCAGTGCCCGGGGACGTACCCACGTTTCTTGTCGATCACGTTCGTGAGCGGCTCTCCGGCGGCCCACCGCTCGTACAACTCCACGAACTGTGCGCCGAGTTCGTCCCGCCAGCCGACCACGTCGCCGCTCATGTGCGGCGAGACGACGACCTCCGGCAGGTCCCACAGCGGGCTGTCGGCGGGTAGCGGCTCCTCCTCGAACACGTCGAGCGCGGCCCCCGCGATCCACCGCTTGCCGACCGCGTCCACCAGGTCCGCCTCCACGACGAGCTCGCCGCGGCCCACGTTGACGAAGCGGGCCGAGGGCTGCATCAGGCCGAAGCGGCGGGCGTCGAACATGCCGCGGGTCTCGTCGGTCAGCGGCGCCACCGCGACCACCCAGTCGGCGCGGGTGAGCAGCCGGTCCAGCTCGTCGATGCCGTGCACCCCGTCCCGCGCGGTCCGGCCGACCAGGGCGACGCGCACGCCGAGCGCCCGCAGCGTCTTCGCGACGGCCCGCCCGATCGGCCCCGAGCCGACCACGCACGCGCGCGTGCCGCCGACCCGCTGCGTCTCCCGGTGCCGCCAGACCCGCTCGCGCTGGAGTTCCCAGGTGCGCGGCAACTGTTTGGCGAAGGAGAGGACGAGGCCCGCCACGTACTCGGCGATCGGCTGGTCGAAGACGCCCCGCGCATTGGTGACGACGGTGTCCGACTCGACCAGCTCCGGGCAGAGCAGATGGTCGGCGCCGGCGCTCGCGGTGTGCACCCAGCGCGGGCGCGGTCCGTCGCCGGGCCAGGCGCGGCGTACGGCGTGCGAGGTGAAGTCCCAGACGAGGAGGACGTCGGCGCGGGGGAGCTGCTCGGCGAGGGTCGACTCGTCGGCGTGCAGGATGCGGGCGCGGCCGGTGAGCGCGCCGAGCCGCGGCGGCGGGTCGGCGTCCAGGACGAGGAGAGTCGGCTCGGAATCGGTCGGTTCGGACATCGCGGCGAAACCGTTCGGCAATGCGTTTCCGCTTCCCTTGAGGAGGTCGGCCGACACGCGGCCGGTGCGTCGGAGATGCGCGGATTGACCACGCTGGCACCGGAACCTACCTTCGTCAACAAGGGCATTTCTCAAGCCCACGGTGACCCATCGGGGTCTGCTCGTCTTTGTCCCGACGTCCCGGCGAGCGCCGGCTCTCCTCAGCTCCACATTCCGGCCCCCGGCCGGCCCTTCCGTCACACTTGCCGCCTTCGGCGCCTTCGCAGAACAGGGCCTGTCATGGACGTCTCCTTCCTGGGTGGTCCGCACCCACAACGTGGCATCGGCATCGTCGCCCCTTTTGACTTCGCCCTCGACCGGGAGCTCTGGCGCTGGGTTCCCGACGAGGTGTCCCTGCACCTGACCCGGACCCCGTACGTCCCGGTGGAGGTGAGCCTCGACCTGGCACGTCTGGTGAGCGAGCATCAGACGCTGAGCGCCGCGGTGCACGCGCTGCACGCCGCCGAGCCCGAGGTCATCGCGTACGCCTGCACGTCCGGCAGCTTCGTCGACGGCATGGCCGGCGAGCGGACCATGAGCGCGGCGATGGAGGCGGCCGGCGCCGTCCCGGCGCTCACCACGTCGGGCGCGATGCTCGAAGCGCTCACCGAGCTGGGCGCGGAACGCATCGCGCTCGTCACCCCGTACACGGCCTCCGTGACCCAGGCGTTGGAGGACTTCCTCGCCGAGGCCGGGATCACCGTCGTCAGCCAGACCGGGCTCGGCCTGACCCGGCACATCTGGAAGGTGACGTACCGGGACGTCGTCGAGATGGCCCGGCACACCGTCCCGCGCGACGTCGACGCGCTCTTCATCAGCTGCACCAACCTGCCCACGTACGACGCGATCCCGCAGTTGGAGGCCGAGCTGCGGATGCCGGTCGTCTCGGCCAACCAGGTCACGATGTGGGCCGCGCTGCGCCGACTGGGTACCAGTGCGGTGGGGCCGTACCAGGCGCTGCTCGACGAGTCGGCGCGGCGCATGCTGCGGGCGGACGTGCCGCTCGCGGACGCGCCGATGCCGGACGCCCCGGCGCCCGCAGGTGCGGCACCCGAGGAACCGCCGGGCTTCGCGGAGCCCCCGGTGTTCCCCGAGCCGCCGGTGTTCCCGGACCTTCCGGGCGCCGAGTGACGCGGCGGGCGCCGGGATCCCGCACCGGCGCCCGCCCGCACCACTCGCAGCACCGAGCAGCACGGAGGACGCAAGCGATGACCGCACTCGGATTCCTCTACCCGGGCCACTCCGCCGAGGACGACTACCCGCGCATGGAGCAGCTCCTCGGCAGCGACATCCGCCTCGCCGTGATCCACACCGACATCGGCGAGGACGCCCACCGGGTCGACGCGCTGCTCCGCATGGGCGCGCCCGAGCGGCTCGCGGCGGGCGTCGAGGAGCTGCGGCTCTCCGGCGCGGAGGCGGTGGTGTGGGCGTGCACGTCCGGCAGCTTCGTCTTCGGCTGGGACGGCGCGCACGACCAGGTCAGGGGCCTCGCCAAGGCCGCCGGGCTGCCCGCGTCCAGCACGTCCTTCGCCTTCGCGCACGCCGCGCAGGAGGTCGGCGCGGACCGGGTCGCGGTCGCCGCCACCTACCCGGAGGACGTCGCCGAGCACTTCGTCGCGTTCCTGCGCGCCGCGGGCATCGAGGTCGTCGCGATGCGCGGCAGCGGCATCATCACGGCCGCGGAGGTGGGCACTTGGGGGTACGAGGAGGTCCTCGCCCTGGCCCGCGCGGGCGACCACCCCGACGCGAGCGCGGTGCTCCTGCCGGACACGGCCCTGCACACGGCGGCGTACGTCCGCGACCTGGAGGGCGAGCTCGGCAAGCCGGTCCTCACGGCCAACCAGGTCACGGTCTGGGAGGCACTCCGCCTGGCGGGACGACGGGTGAACGCGCCGGCGCTGGGCGCGCTCTTCACCCGGGAACCGATCGTGCAGGTGCCGAGCTAGCCCCGCGGGGCCTGCTCTTCCCCTCCCGCCCCTTCCCGAAAGCCTGCGGCGCTGCCGTTCGGCTGCCCCGCCGTCGTGGCTGGTCGCGCAGTTCCCCGCGCCCCTGAAAACCCCCGCCCCGACCGCACGATTCAGCCCCTCCGGCGTTTGAGGAGCGGGGTCTGGGGCGGAGCCCCAGTTACGGGAAGGGGCGGGGAGGGGAATAAAGCGGAGGCCAGCTCCTGTTAGCCCCGGGTGCACACCCACGTACGTACGACACCGCAGGAGGCACCCCGGTGACCACGGGCATCCACGGCACCCCGCAGGGCGAGGCCCCCGTACCCCTCTCCGTACTGGACCTCGCGACCGTAGGCGCAGGCAGCACCGCCGCCGACGCCCTCCGCACCGGAGTCCGCATCGCGCAGCTCGCCGAGAGCCGGGGCTTCCACCGCTACTGGGTCGCCGAGCACCACTCCATGCCCGGCGTCGCCTCCAGCAGCCCCGCCGTGATCCTCGCCCACCTCGCCGCCCACACCTCCCGCATCCGCCTCGGCTCCGGCGGTGTGATGCTGCCCAACCACGCCCCGCTGGTGATCGCCGAGCAGTTCGGCACCCTGGAGGCGCTCGCCCCGGGCCGCGTCGACCTCGGCCTCGGCCGCGCCCCCGGCACCGACGGCGCCACCGCCGCGGCCCTGCGCCGCACCGACCGGCTGAACGAGGGGGCCGACGACTTCCCCGAGCAGCTCGCCGAGTTGACCCGGTTCCTGGACGACGACTTCCCCGACGGGCACCCGTACGCCCGGATCCACGCGGTGCCCGGGCCCGTGCAGGCGACCTCGCCCGGCGGGGTGCAGTCCGCGGACCGGCCGTCGATCTGGCTGCTCGGCTCGTCCGGCTTCAGCGCCCGGCTCGCCGGTGTGCTCGGCCTGCCGTTCGCCTTCGCGCACCACTTCTCCGCGCAGAACACGATTCCCGCGCTCGACCTGTACCGCGAGTCGTTCCGGCCCTCCGCCGTCCTCTCCGCCCCGTACGCCCTGATCGGCGTCTCGGCGCTCGCCGCCGACGACGAGCGGGAGGCCCGCAGGCAGGTGCTGACCGGCGCCCTGTCGATGGTCCGGCTGCGCACCGGCCGGCCCGGACTCGTCCCGACGCCCGAGGAGGCGGAGGCGTACGACTACAGCCCGATGGAGCGGGAGTTCGTCGACAGCTGGCTGAAGAACGTCGTCCACGGCACCCCCGACGAGGTCCGCACCGGCCTCGACGACCTGCAGAAGCGCACCGGCGCCGACGAGTTGATGATCACCGCCAACGCCCACGGCGGCGAGGCCCGGGTCCGCTCGTACGAACTCGTCGCCGACGCCTACCGGTTGCCGAAGGCCTAGGTCCGGAGTACGGAGATCCGCTCCGGCGGCACCGGGCGGGAGTACAGCCACCCCTGCCCGGTGTCGCAGCCGATGCGCCGCAGCCGCTCCGCCTGCTCGGCGGTCTCCACGCACTCCGCGGTGACCGTGAGCCCCAGCTTGTGCGCGAGCTGCACGAGCGCCTCGACGATCGTCTCGTCCGCCGGATTGGCGTGCCCGCACCCCTCGCCCGCCCCGTACTGGAAGCCGCGTACGAACGAACCGTCCAGCTTCAGTACGGAGACCGGGAGGCGGCTCAGATAGGCGAGGTTGGAGTAGCCGGTGCCGAAGTCGTCGATGGCGATGTGCACGCCCATCTCGCTGAGCTCCTGCAGGGCCTGCAGCGGCCGCCCGGTCGAGCCCATCACGGCGGACTCGGTGAGCTCCAACTGGAGGAGCTCCGGGGCGAGTTGCGTCTCGGCGAGGATCTCCGCCACGTCGGCGACCAGGTCGGAGTCCCAGACCTGGCGCACCGCGACGTTCACGCTGACGAAGACCGGCGGCAGGTCCGGGCGCTCCAGCTGCCAGCGCCTGGCCTGCCGGCAGGCGGTGCGCAGCACCCAGCGCCCGAGCTGCACGATCGAGCCGTCCTCCTCGGCCAGTGTGATGAACCGATTCGGCGGCAACGTGCCGAACTGCGGGTGATGCCAGCGCACCAGCGCCTCCACCCCGCGCAGCGCCCCGTCCGCGAGCCCCACCAGCGGCTGGTACTCCAGGGCGAACTCGCCCCGCTCGACGGCCGGGCGCAGCGTCGACGACAGGGCCTGGCGGGTCATCCGGTGCGCGTTCCGCTCCGGGTCGAAGAGCGTCCAGCGGGCCTTGCCGTCCTCCTTCGCCCAGTACAGCGTGGTGTCGGCGGCCTGCATCAGCGCCGTCGCGCCCGTGCCCGCCGCGCGCCGCTCCACGACCCCGATGGACGCCGACACCGAGAGCCGCTGCCCGGCCAGGTCGAAGGGCTCCTGCAGGGCGCCGAGAACCTGCTCGGCCAGCTCCGCCACCTGGTCCGTGCCCGTCGAGTCCTCCACGAGCAGCGCGAACTCGTCCCCGCCGAGCCGGGCCACCAGCGGCGCCCCGCCCCGGCCCGACGCGGCCCGGTCGGCGCAGCGCGTGAGCCGCTCGGCCACGGCCGCGAGCAGCCGGTCGCCGGTGCGGTGCCCGAGGGTGTCGTTGACGGCCTTGAACCCGTCGAGGTCCAGATAGCAGAGCCCGATCCGCCCGGTCCCGAGTTCCTCGTACGAGGCCGCCTCCAGGGCCGCCGCGAGCCGCTCGAAGAACAGGGTGCGGTTGGGCAGCCGGGTCACCGGGTCGTGCATCGTCACGTGCCGCAGCCGGGCCCGGAGTTCGCGGCTCGCGCTGACGTCGGCGACCGCGAGGAGCACCCCGCCGCACTCCGGCATCGGCGACACCGTCACCTGCGCCCACAGCGAGTGCCCCTCCGGATGCTTGAGCCGCCGCGTGCACTGCAGCCTGGCCTGCCGCCCGCGCAGCACCTCCCGGTACGTGTGCCAGGTGCGGGCGTCCGACGCGAGGTCCACCAGGTCGGCGGCGACCTGCCCGGCCAGCTCGGCGGCCGGGGCGCCGATCAGCTCGGCGAACGCGCCGTTGGCCCGGCTGACCAGCCCCTCCCGGTCGACGACGGCGAGGGCGAGGTGGGCGGCGTGGAACGCGGCGCGGTAGTCGCGCAGCTCGGCGGCCGACGCCCCGCGGCGGTCGACGGCCGTACGGGTGTGACGCTCCGTGACGTTCTGGGGTCCTGTGCCGGTCGGCTGCTCGGCGCGGGTGGCCGCCGTTGCCGTGGGTGCCGGCCCTTCTGACGTTCCGCTCACTGCTCGCTCCCGCAGGGCAGTTGGTGCTCGTACAGGTCTGGTCGGGCTTGGTCGGCCGGAAAGTGTGCCGATCATAGAGGCTGGTCGGAGCGCCGATCCAGCTCCGCCACGGTACCGAGCCGTCCGCGGGGGGATGTTCCGGACTCCCTTGCGGGGTAGGCCCGTTGACGCCCGATCGTTTCTGCCCGGCCGGTTCCGTCTCTGACATCCGCTGTCGCGGGGTGATCGATTCCGGGCTCACTCGCTCACCGAACGTGACGGTACGTGAGCGCCCACCCGTGGCCTTGCTCACCCGACCGGTGCACCGAAACAGGGCGAAGTTCAACAAACCACCACAGGCTGGGGGAGGTGTCCGCAGTCCCACCCGGAGGTCGACGTGCCGCGTCAGCACCACCTCGGGGGTCACCCCCATCGAGGGGAGCCCTCACCCCGCGCGCGCAGCGTCGCGGCCGTCCTCACCTCGCTCGCCGCGCTGGTCGCGACGTCCCTGGTGGCGGGCCCCGCGAGCGCCGAGCCGTTCGCGGACCCGTGCGCCCTGGAGCGCACCCCGGCTCACCACTCGGAGGGCCTGGACACCTGGAACTCCGCCTACCCGAAGCCGGAGCGGAAGCTCGACGCGGTCATGGTCTTCCTGTCCTTCCCGGACTCCCGCCCGGCGGTCGACCCGGAGGTGCTGGCCGCCGATCACTTCCCGGCGACCAGCCGCTTCTTCGAGCGGGCCTCGTACGGCCGGTTCCGCCTCGACGTCCATCCGCAGCGCGAGTGGGCCGAGATGCCGCGCAGCTCCGACGCGTACGCCATAGCGCGTGACTGGGACCCGGCGAGCCGCAGCGCCTACCTCCGCGACGCCCTCGCCGTGGCGGACCCGAAGGTGGACTTCGGCCGGTACGACGTCGTCTACTTCGTGGCCGACCCGGACGCGCCCGGTGTCGACTCGGACGCCACGAAGGTCGTCAACTTCGACCAGCCGCTGCGCGCCGACGGCACCGACATCCGCCGCGTCGTCACGGTCTTCGAGCGGCACCCGCCGGACCGCAACGTCCTCGCCCACGAGACCGGCCACGTCTTCGACCTGCCGGATCTCTATCACCGGCCCTCGGACGGCAAGGGCGACTGGGACACGTACGTCGGCGACTGGGACGTGATGGGCAGCCAGTTCGGGCTTTCCCCTGATCTGTTCGGATGGCACAAGTGGAAGCTGGGCTGGCTCGACCCGAAGCAGGTCCGCTGCGTCCAGGGCGACGACGACGGCCTGGTCACCCTGGAGCCCCTCGCGGCCCCCGTCGCCCGCGGCCGTACGGGCGGCACCCGCCTCGCGGTCGTGCGTACGGGCCATGACTCGGCGATCGCGATCGAGGCCCGCGGCGCCACCGGGAACGACCGGGCGACGTGCACGGAGGGCGTGCTCGTCTACCGGGTCCGCAACGAGCCGGCGTCCGGTGCGGGCCCGGTCGAGGTGATCGACGCGCACCCGGCGTCGGAGGCCTGCTGGGACGAGTCGGTCTACCCGCCGCTCGCGGACGCCCCGGTGAAGCTGGGCGAGCGCTTCACGGTGCCGGACGAGTCCATCGGCATCGAGGTCCTGGACCGGTCCCGGTCGGGGGCTTGGACGGTGAAGATCACGACCTAGGGCTCGCCCTGCACGTCGACGTTCAGCCGTGGCCGGGGGTGTGGGTGGCGGAGCCCCCACTCGCGCGGCGAAGCCGCGCAATAACGAAGTTGGCGGGCCAGCTTCGCGCTTTCTGCGAAGATGACCCGCCAACGACAACGTGCGCCGCCAGGGACTCGAACCCCGGACCCGCTGATTAAGAGTCAGCTGCTCTAACCAACTGAGCTAGCGGCGCCTGCTGACGTCGTAGACCTTAGCACCCTGGTCGGCGGGAGGAAAAATCGATACTCGGACCGCCGCACCGGCCATCGCGCGGGCCACGCGGACGCTCGCCCAGAGCAGTGCCTCGGGTCCAGGGAGCCACGGGTTGCGGGTGTCGGGGGCCACCAGCCAGCGGGAGCCGAGCCGTTCCGCGGGGGTGTTCTCGTCGGCCGGGGCGAGCGGCGGGACGGTCACGGCGTCGCCGGTGCCGTGACAGAGCGGGGCGGGCACGGCGGGGCTCCACTCCTCCCAGGCGAGCAGCGACGGCAGGCGCTGCGCGGTGCCCGGGGCGGCGAAGATCAGCATGCGGCCGCGGTGCGCGGCGACCGGGCCCGAGCCGGGGCCTTCCTCCCACAGCCGGTCGAGCATCCGCCGGCCGAACACCGCGGGCACGCTCACCACGTCGAAGGCGGTGCCGCAGGGCAGGACGACCGGGGCGTGCGGCCGGGACTCCCAGAGCGCGAGGGTGCTGCGGGGGTACGCGGACGCGGAGGCGAGCCAGCTCGCGCCGTCGGCGGTGACCACGGTCGCGTGGTCGAGTAACGGCGTACGGGCCGTCGCGGCCGGGTGGGCGGCGGGTGCGGGGGCGGGTTCGCTGAGGTGGGTCTGCCGTGCGCTCATGGAGATACATCTACCGGGAGCGACCGTCCCGTTTCGGTGGGTTGCCGGAAACGGGGACAGGTCGGGGCGTCGTGGAGTATCTTGCCCGTCGGCATATGCCAGCCGATCTTGTGATGCGGCATGGGCGGGCGCCCTCGGACCCGCTTCCGCCCCCGCTGCCGTGGCCGCCGTGGCTGCCGCCGCCGGTCAGCGCCCGCGTCTCACTGCCGGCTCTCCGAGCGCAGCAGCTCCCTGCCGAACTCGACCATCTTCTTCGCGTAGTCCTCGGTCCAGTCCGCGCGTTCGGCGATCGCCGACATCGTCAGCCGGTCGAAGCGGCCCGGGTCGGCGAGCTGGGCCGCCGCGATCGCCTGGAACTCCACGGAGCGGTCGGTGGCGGTGCGGAACGCCAGCGTCAGCTCCGTCGCCCGCGCGAGCAGCTCGCGCGGGTCCTCGATCGACTCCAGGTCGAAGAAGTGCTCCGGGTCGGCGGTGGCCTCCGTCGGCTCGAACAGCAGCGGTGCCGGTCGCAGCCGCGGCTGTGCCCGCTCGGGCTCCGCCATGCCTGCCTCCTGTGCGTACGTACGTGTGCTCGGGTCCCGGTGCTTTCACCGGGGCGTCTTCCATTGTCCAGCCGCACGCAAGACCGCCTCGTTCGAGCGGTCCGCGCACGCGTTCAGCCCGGGAGGTCCCCGCCGTACGGCACGCGGTGCTCGGCGAGGTGGGAGAGGACCGCGTGGTTGGCCTCCCAGCCGTCCGGGAACTTCACCGTGACGCCCAGCTGCACCGGCTCGGTGGACGGGTGCTCGTCCAGGAGCTCGGCGACGCCCGCCCGGCACACCACGATGCACGCGTGCCGGTGCCGGGAGGCGAGCACGCAGAGGCGGCCCGTTTCCAGGTGGAACGCCGTGGCGTCGGGGCGGCCGGACAGCGGGTGGAGCACCACCGTCACGTCGTACTCCCGGCCCTGGAGGCGGTTGGCGGTGTCCACCGTGACGCCCGCGACGCCCAGTTCGGCCAGGGCCGCGCGCACCGCCGCCGCCTGGTCGCGGTGGGCCGTGCCGACGGCGACGCGGTCCGCGGTGAGCGGCGCCGGGTCGGGCGAGCGCTCGCTGACGGTGACGCCGCCCCGGTCGAGGAGGCGGCGGACGACCTCGGCGACCGCCCGCACCGCCTCCGGGTCCGTGCGCGGAGTGTGCCGCGCGGGCAGTTCGAGCAGGCCCCAGCCGGAGGCCGCCGCCTCGTCCAGGACCCGGTCGGGCCCGCTGCCGTTCGACGGGACCCCGAACGACAGGCTCCGGTCCCCGTGGTCCGTGCCGGAGCGGAACCGTGTGTACGGATAGAAGGCGTCGCTGACCAGCGGCGCGGCCGAGGCGGGCAGCCGCCAGGAGACCGGCAGGCGGTGCTGCGGCAGGCCCGGGTTGTGCGCGAGCAGCGTGGACACGGCGCTCGCCGACGGGTCGTACGACAGCCCCGCCCACTGCTCGCTGCCGACGATCGCGAACGGGTCGAGCTGCCCCGGGTCGCCCACGAACAGCGCCCGCTCGAACAGACCGGCCACGGCGAGCAGGGCGTCCGAGCGCATCTGGTACGCCTCGTCGACGATGGCGTGCCGCCACGGCTCGACGTTCTTGACGTGTGCCCACTTCGCGGCCGTGGAGATCACCACGTCGAGCCCCGCGAGGTCGGCGGCCTTGGTCGACTTGCGGACGTGCTCCAGCTCGTCGAGCGCCTTGTCGTACGGGTCCGCGTCGCTGCTGTGCAGGCGGCCCACCGGGAGGTCGGGCTGCTTCTCGGCGAGGCGCAGGACCAGGTCGTCCACCTGGGCGTTGGTCTGGGCGACGACCATCAACGGGCGGCCCGCCGCGGCCAGTTCGAGCGCGGCGTTCACCACCAGCGTCGACTTCCCGGCGCCCGGGGGCGAGTCCACGACGACGCCGCGGGCCTCGCCGTGCAGCGTGTCGTGGAGGATCGCCGCGGTGGCGCGGGCGGCTTCGGCCGACGGGTCGAATTCCGCCTGCGACTGCGGGAGTTCGGGGATCACAGCACATCCTCCGGGGTCACCGGATCGGGGGCTTCCGCGCCCTCGCCCGGCGGGCCGCCATGGGTCCAGGGGGTGTCCTCGGGCTCGGGGAGCGTCGGGCCGCCGCGCGGCGTGTGCTCGAAGAGCGTCCACGTCAGCAGGTCGCCCTTGACCGGCACGGAACCCTCCTCCGGCTCCTTGCCGCGGCCCATCTTGTCCAGGATGCGCAGGACGACGCCGCCGTCCTCGTCGTACCCGACGAACTGGGCGGTCTGCGGCTTGCCGGCGAGCGAGCGGTAGACCTTCGCGCGCTCGGCGAGATGCGGGCCGTCGTCCGTGCGCACCGTGACCAGGGGGCGGGGGCTCGGCCGCTTGCCGTCGCTGTACGCCATCACGACCTCGGTGACCTCGCAGCCGAAGGCCTCGCCGGCGAGTCTTCGCCCGGCCATCACCAGCGGGTCGTCCAACGCTTCCTGGGCTTCGAGGCGGGCCTGGGCGGTCTCGCGCGTCGCCAGCTTGTTGGCCGCCGTGACCGCGTCGTCCAGGCGGGGCTGCGGCGGCTCGCCGGCGAGGACGCGGTCCCGGTGCCCGGTGTACGACCAGCGGTCCCGGGTCCAGCGCTCGGCGGCGCGCTCGCCCTCCGGCAGGGCGGCCAGCAGGTCGAGGCCGCGCCACACGGCGTCCCAGGTGGGGCGCGTACGGCTCTCCACCAGGGCGGCGATCTCCCGCTCCGCGGCGGTCAGTTCGGCCAGGTGGCGGTCGGCGGCGAGGCCGTCCTCGGCGGCGGCGACGGCGGTACGCGCCCGGTCGTACCGCTCGATGGCCGGGGCGAGGAGCTTGTTGTCGAACGCCGGGTCCGTGGCCGGGCCCGCGGGCGGGCAGAGCAGCTGGCCCGCGGCGTCCCGCGCGGTCTCGGCGCGCAGCGCGGCGGCGGCGCCGGAGCCCCGGCCGGGCGCGCCGCCCGGGTGCTCGGCGGGCGGGTCGATCCAGGCGAGCAGGGCGCCCAAGTGCTGGTCCTCCAGGCTCGACTGGCCCGTCGCCCAGTGCCGGGAGAGGAGTTCCGTCATCGCGGCGATCAGGGCCGAGCCGGGCACGCGGGCGCGCTCCGCGAAGTGCGTCAGCCAGCGGCCGAGCAGCGGCACGCGCGGCGGCGCCGGATACGGGGCGTCCGGGTCCTGCTCCGCCGTGCGCCGGAAGCGCATCGACCGCCCGAGCAGCCGCACGAACTCGACGCCCGCGCGGCTCGGCACGATCAACTGCGGGGCGTCCGCGCACAGTTCGACCTCGACCTTGACGCGCTTGCCGGTCTCCGGGTCGGTCTCCGTGCGCTCAGCGGGCTCGGTGTCGTCCGCGAACGAGTCCACGTACGGCAGGAGTTCCTCGGCCAGGTCGGCCAGGAACGCGAAGCGCAGGTCGCGGTCGCGGGGCTGCGGGACGCACAGCAGCCGGGGCCGCTCGCGGTCCGTGCCGACCAGGGCGCCCAGGGGCGCGCCCGCCTCGCCCGCGGTGGTGAGCGGCACGAACACCAGGGGGCGCGCGGCCAGATGACGGTGCCGCACGGTCGCGAGCGGCTGCGCCCGCCCCGACTCCACGGCCTCGAGCCGGGCCAGCGTGTGGATCAACGACATGGGGCACGCCTTTCGGTACGGGCGCCGAACTCCGCGGCGGTCGGGCGCGACACGGTCGCCGTACGCGTCGTACGCGTCGTACGCGCCGCACGGGCCGTCAGCACGAGGGCTCACCGCCCGCCGTCACGTGGGCCCCCGCCGTGGCGAGAGCCTGGGCGCGCAGGCCTGCCGCCCGGCGCAGGGCGGCCACCGCCGGGTCGTCCGGGTCGCCCGCCTCGCCGCGCGCCGCCGCGAGGACGTCCTGGACGGTGCTGAGCGCGCCCAGCTCGCCGCGCAGCGACCGCCCGAGGACGGTCACCTCGCCCGCGCCCCGCGAGCGGTCCCGGCAGTGGAAGGCCAGCTCGCAGGCGGACAGGCACTCCGGCGCGTACGCCGCGGGCACCGACTCGACGGCTCGGCTCAGCTCGTCCGGGGAGCGCTCGACATCGAACGTGGTGCCCTCCGGAAGGGCCGCCGCGATGTCCTCGATCCGGGTCAGACGGCCCAACTGGCGACGGGTGACCGAGAGTTGCTTGCGGACGTCCACCGCGGCGGCCGTCGGCTGGTTGGAGAAGTCCTTCGGGCAGACCAGCAGGATCTGGTGGCCGACCGGGGGAGCGGGGTCGAGGCGGGCGGCGATCTGCTCCAGCGCCAGCGCGTACACCGCGGCCTGGCGGGCGGCGGCGCCGACCTTCGCCGCGTCCGCCGCGCCGTCGATCATCGGGAACGACTTGATCTCCACGACCGTCCAGCGGCCGTCGGGGTGCACCACCACCGCGTCCGGCTCCAGGAACGCGGGCGTGCCGGCCACGTCGAGCGCCAGCATCGGGTGGTCGAGCAGCGTCCACGCGCGCGTGGCGGACGCCTCCCGCAGGGCGAGGGCCGTGCGCGCGGAGCGGCCCTCGGGCCCGGCCGCCGCGAGGTCCGGGGTGTGCGACTCGACGGCCTCCGGAGCCTCCGCGTCCGCCGGGTCGCCGAGGTGGGCCCGGACCAGGCGGATCAGCTCCGCGCCGCCGTCGGCCTTCACCTTCGCCTCGAAGGCGTTGCCCCGCACGAACGCGAACTGGGACTGGCCGAAACCGGAGGGCGAGCCGAGCGCCTGCGCGAGCGCCGACTTGTCCACGCCCGCGCCGTCGAGCAGGGCGCGGCGGCGGCAGCCGGGGTTGGCGGCGAGCGCGGCCAGAGCGCGCGCGTCGAGCGCCTTGGCGGGGACCGCCGGGCCGCGCAGCTCGGCGAGCCGCTGCCGCAGCGGGGCCTTGTCCGTCGGCGGTACCGCTGCCGTCGGCACCGCGCTGTCGTCGAAATCGCTCACCTGCCGAAGTCTCGCACCCGGGACTGACATCCGGGGAGCGCATCCGGAACGAGGCGGTGCGCGGGCCCGTACAAGGTGGTGCGCCGGGCCCGTTCGAGGCGGGCGGGGCAGGTGCGCGATGATGGTCGGGGCGGGCGACCTGTCAGGAAAAGTCCGCGCCCGTGCACGTACGCCGAACCTTGGAGAACCCCTCATGGCCCCGCGCATCCTGCTGGCCCGCCACGGACAGACCGAGTGGTCGCTGGCCGGGAAGCACACCGGCCGGACGGACATCCCGCTGCTCGACGAGGGCAGGCGCGGCGCCAAGCTGCTCGGCGAGCGCCTGCGCCGCGCGCCGTGGCACGGCCTCCCGGACGTGGAGGTGCGCACAAGCCCGCTGGTCCGCGCCCGCGAGACCTGCGACATCGCCGGTTTCGGCGACCGCGCGCAGAACTGGGACGCGCTCATGGAGTACGACTACGGGGCGTACGAGGGCCTCACCCCCGCCGAGATCCACGCGAACCGGCCGGGCTGGCTGATCTGGCGCGACGGGGTGCCGGAGGGGGAGACCCTCGCGGAGGTCTCGGCGCGCGCCGACGAGGTGGTGGCCTGGGCCCGGTCCGCCGACCGTGACGTGCTGGTCTTCGCGCACGGGCACATCCTGCGCACGATCGGCGCGCGCTGGCTCGGCCTCCCCATCGACTTCGCCGCCCGCATCCGCCTCAACCCGACGTCCCTGTCCGTCCTCGGCTGGGCGTACGGGGAGCCGGCGATCGAGGCGTGGAACGAGACGGGGCACTTGGAGGGGTGAGGTTTTTTTAGGTCGGCGTGCGGGTTCCGTCGGCTCGGTTGCCCTTCATCGCGCTGGCGCGCTCGTCCTCAAGCGCCGGACGGGCTTCATCATGTGCCCCTCCCCACCCCTTCCCGAAAGCCTGCGGCGCCGTCGTGGCTGGTCGCGCAGTTCCCCGCGCCCTTACGGGGCCCTCCTCGCCAGGAACTCCGCCACCACCGGGGTGCGGCGGTGCGGCAGCAGGACTCGGGCCGTCGTCGTCAGTATCGACTGGATGCGGGAGGACTGGACCTCGTCCAGGAGGTCCAGGACGCGGCTGCCCGCGTCGGCCGCCTCCTCCGGCCGGCCCGAGCGGGCCAGGTCGTCCGCCGCCTCCGCCGTGTACAGCGCGATGTTCCGGGTGAAGTGCGGTGTGCGGGTGCGGGCGACGTGCGCCGCGCGCTGGGCGTGCCGGGCCGCGCGCCCCCACTGCCCGAGCGCCGACCAGCACTGCGCCTCCAGGCCCTCCAGCTCGGCCTCGTTGTAGAAGCTCATCCACTCCGGGTCCGCGTCCGTCCCGCCCCGCCCGAACAGGGCCTGCGCGCGGGCCAGCGCCTGCTCGCACGCGGAGCGGTCGCCGAGCAGCGCGTACGCCCCCGCCTCGCGCAGCGCGAGCAGCGAGAGCAGCCGCGCCGAGCCCCGCTCGCGCGCCGAACGCTGCGCCGCCTGCGCGGCCCGTACCGCCTCGCGGGGTCTGCCCGCGTCCCGGGCGAGGAACGACATGTTGCAGAAGGCGTGCGCCTCCAGGGACGCGTCGCCCGCCATCCGGGCCGTGGCGAGCGCCTCCGCGTAGTGCGAGCGGGCGTCGTCGAAGCGGCCCGAGTCGTGCGCCAACCAGCCGACGGAGATGGCCAGTTCACCCGCGCCGGAGTGCAGCCGGTCGGAGGTGGAGCGGCGTGCCGTGCCCGCGTCGAGCAGGGCGAACGCGTTGCGCAGCGGCACCGCGGCCCTGCGGTACAGGCCGTCCGCGCCGTGCCGGTCGTCGAGCAGCCGGATGCGGCGTACGGCCTCCTCGACCGCGTCGGCCTCGGTCTCGCCGACCCTGCGGGGCGCGGCGTCGGCCTCGGTGCTGAAGGGGCCGGTGAGGCCCAGGGACGCTGCGGCCACCGTGGCCGTGCTCCCGCTCATGAATGCGCGACGCAGCACGTCGCTCTCCTCGGTGCTCGGATGCTCTGCGTTCAGCGGGACGTGCGGAAACGGTCCCGCGGGGTGGTGCCGGGGGCCGTACGGAGGCGAACCCTCGCAGTCGTGCCCGGACCGTCCCCCGTGGTCGTGCCCGGACCGTCCCCCGTGGTCGTGCCCGGACCGTCCCCCGTGGTCGTGCGCGGACCCTCCCCCGCGCTCCTGCGGAAACGGTCCCGCACCGTCCGCGACGGGTGGCCTCGCCCGGCCGCCCCGCACCGTCTCGCGTGGGGCGAAGCCCAGGTCGGCGAGGGTGCGGCCCGGGAACAGGTGCAGGAACACCCGCTCGTACGCGTAGTTGGGGCAGCGGATCTCGCCCGACTCGACCCGGCCGATGTAGCGCGCGTCGCACGCGACCCGCTCACCGATCTCCAGGCCGGCCCGGCGCACCACGGCCGCGAACTCGCCCGGGGACAGCTGTCCGCGCAGCCGCCGGAAGGCGAGATTCGGCCGGGGCGGCCCCGCTGACGGTGTCATCGACGACGACGCCATTGGCCAAAACCTCTCGTGCGGTTCATGCCGGAAAACCCGTGCCCCTGCCGCTGGTTGGCGGCACGGCCCGGCTCCGACGGGGCACGAAAGTACCGGCTGTGACGGGGCCGATACGCAGTGTTTGGCTACAAACCGGAAATCTCACGCCGGATCTGCCATGAACTGCCATCCGATGAGGCGGTGTTGTGCCGTAGCCGTTGACAGCGGGCGGCGTTGAACGGTCCAGGACGAGTTCGACGCGTTCCCGTACGAGGAGGGGTTTCCTTGTTGGAGGCAGGCACGGAGACCGGCATGGCGAGCGGCACCCTGTACGGGCCGCCGCTCGGCTCGGAGTGCGACCTCGTGGCCGTGCCCGCGCGGCAGGGCCTGGAGGCCGTCGACATCCTGCGCCGCGGGGCCGCGCCCGCCGTCGGCCCGGTGCTGCACGACAACCGCTGCGACACCCTCGGCTTCCTCGTCCCGCCCGGCACGGCCGCCGCCTGGGACCTGCCGGGCAGCGCCTGCACGCAGACCTTCGGGCGGGGCCGGACCGGGGCCGGGCGGGGCCTGCCGGCCGACCCGGCGCCGCCGGTCGCCGGCACCGGCTGGCTGCTCCCGCCCGGCGACACCCGGCCCGTCACCGACCCGACGATGCTGCGCGCCGCGCTCGGCGAGGCCGCACGGCTCATCGAGGCCGCCGACAACTGCCGTTGACCGCTGCCGGGCCCCGCCCCCGGCGGGCGCGGGGGCGCGAGGGGCCGGAACCCCGGCGGGCGTCGATAATGGGCGGATGGCCAGAAGGAAGCGCGACGCGGAAGCCGTCGTCGAAGAGGTGGACGGCGGCCTGGCCGAACTCCTCCCGGACCCGGACCGCCCGCGCGCGTGGACACTGCTCGTCGACGGCGCCCCGCAGTCCCACGTCGACCTCGACGACCCCGCGTACCTCGACTTCGCGTACCAGCGCCGCCTCGGCCACGTCGTCGACCTGATCGCACCCGCCGGGAAGCCGGTACGTGCCGTGCACCTCGGCGGCGGCGCCTTCACCCTCGCCCGGTACGTGGCGGCGACCCGGCCACGCTCCACCCAGCAGGTCGTCGAGCGGGACGCGGCCCTCGTGCAACTCGTGCGCCGCGAACTGCCGTTGGACCCGCAGGCGCGGGTGCGGGTGCGGTCCGTCGACGCGCGCGAGGGCCTCGCCCGGATCCCGGACGGCTGGGCCGACCTCGTGATCGCCGACGTGTTCAGCGCCGCGCGCACGCCCGCGCACCTGACGAGCGCCGAGTTCCTCACCGACGTACGGCGGGTCCTCGCGCCCGGCGGGCACTACGCCGCGAACCTCGCGGACGGGCCGCCGCTCGCCCACCTGCGGCGGCAGATCGCCACCGCCGCCGGGCTCTTCGCGGAGCTCGCGCTCGCGGCGGATCCCGCGGTGCTGCGGGGGAAGCGGTTCGGCAACGCGGTGCTGCTCGCGTCCGACCGGCCGCTGCCGGTCGCCGAGCTGACCCGGCGGATCGCGGGGGATCCGCATCCGGGGCGGGTGGAGCACGGGGGTGCGGTGGTTGCTTTTGCCGGGGGTGCGGTGGCTGTCACTGACGCCACGGCGTCCGCGTCGCCGGCTCCGCCGCCGGGGGTGTTCCGGTAGGGCGGGGGTTGTTCCCCCGCGCCCCTCTTCGGGGCTGCGCCCCCGGGTTGTTTTTCGGGTGCCGCGCTGTTGTGGCTGGTCGCGCAGTTCCCCGCGCCCCTTTCAGGGGCTGCGCCCCGGGGTTGTTTTTCGGGTGCCGCGCTGTTGTGGCTGGTCGCGCAGTTCCCCGCGCCCCTTTCAGGGGCTTCGCTGGGCGGGCAGTCCCGCGTCCTTTCAGGGGCCAACAGGGGCCTTCGTTCAGCGTTCGTCTGTTTCCACTCGGGGGGCGTGGTCGTGCCAGGTGCAGAAGACCGAGATCTCGCGGTCGCCCTGGGTGAAGGTGACGCGGATCCACTGCTCTTGTTTCCACACCTGCATCTGCCAGCCCGCGTCCGGCGTCGCCGAGACCAGTTCCGCCGAGGACGGGCCCATCTCGAAGGCGACCCGGCCGCCCGCGACGGTGTAGCTCTTCACGTCGCCCGCGGGCGCGCCCCCGCCCTGGTCGCCGCTCGGCTTCGGCTTCGGTTGCGGCTTCGCGGACGAGGGGGCCTCGTCCGGCGCGGACGAGTTCGACGGACTCGACGGCTTCGACGGGCTGCCCGCCCCACCGCCCGGCTCCGGCGTCTCGCGCGGGCGGTGTGTGGACGCCGCCTGCGGCTCCGCGGCCGTGATCGGCAGGGCCCGGGGACGGTCGTACGCCGTGCCCGACATCACCGTGTGCACACCCCACCAGGACAGCGTGACCGCCGCCCCTGTGGCGAGCGTCCACGCCAGGCCGTGTACGAGTCCTCGTCGCTGCATCGCGGGCCATACTGCCCCATGCGCCGGGGCCCTGTCCCGGGGCCTTCGGCCCGTGACCGCCGTCCCCCGCATGGCGTACGGTGCCGCCCATGGCAAGTGTGCTCGTCGTCGAGGACGACCAGTTCGTGCGCTCCGCCCTCATCCGGCACCTGACCGATGCCTCCCACACCGTACGGAGCGTCGGCACGGCCCTGGAGGCGCTGCGCGAGGTCGCCCATTTCCGCTTTGACGTGGTGATCCTCGACCTCGGACTGCCCGATCTGGACGGGTCCGAGGCGCTGAAGATGCTGCGCGGCATCACCGACGTACCCGTGATCATCGCCACCGCGCGCGACGACGAGGCCGAGATCGTACGGCTCCTCAACGACGGCGCCGACGACTACCTCACCAAGCCGTTCTCCGTCGAGCACCTCTCCGCCCGCATGGCCGCCGTGCTGCGCCGCGCCGGGTCCGGGGGCGCCGCCGAGGCCCCGTCGTCGCGGGTCATCCGGGTCGGCGGGCTCGCCGTCGACCCGCTGCGCCGCCAGGCCGAGCTCGACGGCACGCCCCTCGACCTCACCCGGCGCGAGTTCGACCTGCTCGCCTTCCTCGCGGGCCGGCCCGGCGTCGTCGTACCCCGCAAGGAACTCCTCGCCGAGGTCTGGCAGCAGTCGTACGGGGACGACCAGACCATCGACGTCCATCTCTCCTGGCTGCGGCGGAAGTTGGGGGAGACGGCGGCGCGCCCGCGCTATCTGCACACGCTCCGCGGGGTCGGCGTCAAGCTGGAGCCCCCGGAGCCTCCGCAGGCCGGGGTGGAGCCTCCGCAGTGAGATGGGCCCTGGTCAAGGTGTGCCTGGCCGTCACCACGATGGTCGTCGTCGCCTTCGCCGTGCCGCTCGGCCTGGTGATCCGCGAGATGGCCGCCGACCGCGCCTGGTCCAACGCCGAGCGCCAGGCCGCCGCGATCGGGCCCACCCTCTCCATCACCACCGACCGGGACCAGCTCACCCGGGCCGTCGCCTCCACCCAGGCGGGCGCCGACGGGCGGATGGCCGTCCACATCCCCGCCGTCGGCCAGGACCCGGCCCTGGAGGTCGGCCGGCGCCGGGCCGCGCAGGCCGACCTGGACCGGACCCGGCAGATCGCGAGCCCCTCGATCGCGGACGCCCCCGACGGCAAGGCGCTGCTGCAGCCCACCGCGCTCGGCTCCGGCGAGATCGCGATCGTCGAAGTCTTCGTGCCCGAGCGGGAGTTGAGCAACGGCGTCACGACGGCCTGGCTCGTCCTCGCGGGCGTCGGCGTCGCGCTGATCATCGGCTCGGTGGCGGTCGCGGACCGGCTCGGCGTACGGCTCATCCAGCCCGCCGAGCGGCTCGCGGGCGCCGCGCACGACCTCGGCGAGGGCAAGCTCACCGCACGCGTGCCCGAGGACGGGCCGACCGAGCTCAGGCAGGCCGCCGCCGCGTTCAACGCGATGGCCGACCAGGTGGTCCGACTCCTCGCCAACGAGCGGGAGTTGGCCGCCGACCTGTCGCACCGGCTGCGTACCCCGCTGACCGTCCTGCGGCTCAACGCGGCCTCGCTCGGCGAGGGTCCCGCCGCCGACCAGACGCGGGCCGCGGTCCAGCAGCTGGAGTCCGAGGTCGACACGATCATCCGCACCGCCCGCGAGGCCAAGCCCAGCACGGTGACCGCCGGGCCCGGCGCCGGGTGCGACGCGGCCGAGGTGATCCGGGAGCGGATGGCGTTCTGGTCGGCGCTCGCCGAGGACGAGGGGCGCGAGGTGCGGGTCGCGGGCGTCGAGCGGCCCGTACGCGTGCCGGTCGCGAAGGGCGACCTGACCGCCGCCCTGGACGCGCTGCTCGGCAACGTCTTCCGGCACACCCCGGAGGGCGCCGGGTTCGCGGTCGACGTGCACAGCGCCGGGGACGCGGTGATCGTCCTCGTCTCCGACGCCGGGCCCGGCATCCCCGACCCGGAGGCCGCGCTCGCCCGGGGCAGCGGCAGGGGCGACACCGGCTCCACCGGCCTCGGCCTCGACATCGTCCGCCGCCTCGCCGAGTCGACCGGCGGCGACGTCCGCATCGGCCGCTCCGTCCTGGGCGGCACGGAGGTTCGCCTGTGGCTCCAACTCGCCCCCAACGCCCCGTCGTCGGGCCGCCGCGGACACCGGGGCCGGGTACGAGGGCGCAGGCGCTCTGCGAGCACAACAGGTGCGCCCCGATAGGGGCGCGGGGAACTGCGCGAGCGACCACGACGGCGGGACAGCCGAGAGACGGCCTGGTTTTCAGGGGCGCGGGGGAACTGCGCGACCAGCCACGACGGCGCCGCACCGGATCGACGACCCACCCACCCCCGAAGGGGACCCCTCAAGCGGGGGCGACGGGGAGCTCCCCGTTGGACGCAACCCCCGCATACCACCGCGCACTGGACTTCGGCGTCCGCACCTGCGTCCCGTAATCCACATGCACCGCCCCGAACCGCTTGCTGTACCCGTACGCCCACTCGAAGTTGTCGAGGAGGGACCACAGGAAGTAGCCGCGGACGTCCGCGCCCGCCCGCATCGCCTCGTGCACCGCCGCCAGGTGGGCGTGGAGGTAGCGGATGCGGTCCGGGTCGTGGACGCGGCCGTCGGCGTCCACGACGTCGTCGTACGCCGCGCCGTTCTCCGTGACGAACAGCGGGACGCCGGGCGCCTCGGCGGTGTAGCGGGTGAGCAGCTCGACCAGGCCCGAGGGGTCCACCGCCCAGTCCATGGCGGTGAGTTCGCCCGGCGCCCGGTGGAACGCCACGTCGTCCGCGCCCGGCCAGGGCGAGTGCGCGCTCGCGTTGTGCCCGTCCTGCCGCGGCGCCGACGGATCGCCCGCGGCGGACACCACGGCCGGCGTGTAGTAGTTGATGCCGAGGAAGTCCAGCGGCTGCCGGATCGCCGCCGGGTCCTCGGGCCGTACGAACGACCAGTCCGTGAGGGACGCCGTGTCCGCGAGCAGGTCGGCCGGGTAGGCGCCCTTCAGGAGCGGGCCCGTGAACACCCGGTTCGCGAGGGCGTCGATGCGCCGCCGCGCCTCCAGGTCCTCCGGCGCGTCCGTGCGGGCCCGTACCGCGCTCGGGTTGAGGCAGATCCCGACCTGCGCCCGGCCGGGGAGCTCGGCCCGCAGCGCCTGCGCGCCGAGCCCGTGCGCGAGGTTCAGGTGGTGTGCGGCGCGCAGCGCGGCGACCGGGTCGGTGCGGCCCGGGGCGTGCACCCCGGACCCGTACCCCAGGAAGGCGCTGCACCACGGCTCGTTGAGCGTCGTCCACCGCTCGACCCGGTCGCCGAGCGCCTCGGCCACGATCCCCGCGTACTCGGCGAAGCGGTACGCCGTGTCCCGCTCGGGCCAGCCGCCGCCCGCCGCGGAGCCGCTGCGGAAGGACGTCTCCAGCTCCTGCGGCAGGTCCCAGTGGTAGAGCGTGACCATCGGCTGGATGCCGTACGCGAGCAGCTCGTCGACGAGCGCCCGGTAGAAGTCGAGGCCGCGCTGCACGGCGGGGCCGCGTCCGGTCGGCTGGACGCGCGGCCAGGACACCGAGAACCGGTAGGCGCCCAGGCCGAGTTCGGCCATGAGCCGGACATCCTCGCGCCAGCGGTGGTAGTGGTCGCAGGCCACGTCCCCGGTGTCGCCGCCGAGCACCTTGCCCGGCGTACGGCTGAAGGTGTCCCAGATCGACGGCGTCCGGCCGTCCTCCCGCACGGCCCCCTCGATCTGGTACGCGGCGGTCGCGGTGCCCCACAGGAACCCGGCCGGGAACCGGCGCGCACCGTCGGCGGCGGGCGAGGGGAGGGGCGAGGCGGCAGAGGCTGAGGCTGAGGCTACTGAGGTCACGGGAGCGCTCCCAACGTGTCGTACGGACAGACGGAGTTGCTGCATACGGAGGTGCTGCACAGGGGAGGTGCTGCACAGGGAAGGCGGGTTCAGCCCTTGACCGCGCCCTGCATGATCCCCCCGACGATCTGCTTGCCGAAGACCACGAAGGCGAGCAGCAGCGGCAGCGTGCCGAGCAGGGCGCCCGCCATGATCACCGACTGGTCGGGGATGTAGCCGCGGCCGAGCCCGGTCAGGGCGACCTGCACGGTCGGGCTGCCGTTCTGCGTCAGGGCGATGATCGGCCAGAAGAAGTCGTTCCAGGCCTGCACGAACGTCAGCATGGCGAGCACGGCCATCGCGGGCCTGGCCGCCGGGAACACGATGTGCCAGACCACCCGCAGGCTGTTCGCCCCGTCCACCCGGGCCGCCTCGATCAGCTCGGTCGGCAGCGCCTGCAGCAGGTACTGCCGCATGAAGAACACCCCGAAGGCGGTGACGAGCGTCGGCAGGATCACGGCCTGCAGATGGTCCGTCCACTGCAGCTCGGCGACGAGCATGTACAGCGGTACGACGCCGAGTTGGGGCGGCACCATCATCGTGGCGATCACCAGCAGCATCAGCAGGTTCTTGAACCGGAACCGCAGCTTGGCGAAGGCGAACCCGGCGAGCGTGGAGAACAGCACCGTGCCGACGGCGATCGAACCGGCCACGACCACGGTGTTGAGCAGCGCCGTGCCCATGTTCGCGTCGGTCCAGGCGATCTCCAGGTTCCTCCAGAGGTTCCCGCCGAACCAGAACGGCGGCGGCGTCTGCGCGAGCCGGGTGTTGTTCCGGGACGCGGCGATCGCCGTCCACACCAGCGGGAACAGCGAGACCGCGGTGAACACGATCAGCACCGCGTACGTCCACCGCCCGCCGTGCAACTGCCGTCCCGCACGGGACGACGACTTCGGGATTCTCACGCGGCTCATGCGGACGCCCCCTCGCTCTTGCGCAGCCGGCGGGCGATCAGCCAGTTGACCGCGCCGATCAGGAGCAGGATCAGGAACATCGTCCACGCGATGGCCGAGGCCCTGCCGAGGTGCAGATTCACCCAGCCCTGCTCGTACAGGTACAGGCCGAGGGTCTGGAACTGGTGGCCGGCGCCGCCGCTCGCGCCCGCGCTGCCGTTGAACAGCAGCGGCTCGCCGAACAGCTGCATCGCCCCGATCGTCGACACCACGCAGGTGAACAGGATCGTCGGCCGCAGCGAGGGCAGCGTGACATGCACGAACTGCTGCCACCGCGAGGCCCCGTCGAGCGCCGCCGACTCGTACAGATCGGCCGGGATGGACTGCATCGCGGCCAGGTAGATCAGCGCGTTGTAGCCCGTCCAGCGCCAGATGACGATCGCGGACACCGCGAGCTTCGACGTCCACGTGCCGTTCTGCCAGTCGACGCCGTCCCAACCGACAAGCCCCAGCGCCCAGTTGATCATCCCGTAGTCCCGCCCGAAGAGCAGCACGAAGACGAGCGTGGCCGCGGCCACCGAGGTGGCGTACGGGGTGAGGGCCGCGACCCGGAAGAACATCGAGCCGCGCAGCCGGTAGTTGAGGAGATGCGCGATGCCGAGCGCCATCAGCAGCTGCGGGACCGTGGAGAGGAGGCCGATCGTCACCGTGTTCTGCAGCGCGTTCCAGAAGAACTGGTCGTCGAGGAGCCGCGAGAAGTTCCGCAGGCCCACCCACTCCATCTCCGTCGGCGCGGTCAGCTCCACCCGGTGCAGCGAGGCCCAGCCGGTGTAGAGCAGCGGGAACAGCCCGAACGCGGCGAAGAACGCGAAGAACGGCGCGATGAACGCGTACGGGCTCCACCGCATGTCCCGCCGGTAGCGGCGGCTGCGCCGCGCGCGGGCCCGCGCCTCGGCCGTCTGCCCGGCCGCGAGCTTGGCGGGCGCCGCGCCCTCCTCCGTGCGGGAGGGCGCGGCCGCCTGGTACTCACTGGCCATCGGTCACTGGTCCAGGGCGTTGTCGATCGCCTTCACGGCGGCCTTCCAACCGGCGTCGGGCGAGGTGCCCTTCTGGTCGACCTGGAGCATGCCGACGTCCGCCAGGTTCTGCGCGATGATCAGGTCCTTCGGCCCGAGGATCTGCACCGGCGCCCCCTCGGCGGCCTTCGCGAAGATCTTCCCGATCGGGGCGTCGCCGAAGTACGCGTTCTTCGACCCGGCCACCGCCGGCAGGTCGTACGCGGCCGAGGCGCTGGGGAAGCTGCCCTGCTTGTCGAAGAGCTTCGCCTGCTGCTCGGGCGCGGTCAGCCACGCGGCGAGCTTCGCGGCCTCCTCGGTGTGCTTGCCGGCCTTCGGCACGGTCAGGAACGAGCCGCCCCAGTTGCTCGGCTTCGGCGCCTGCGCCACGTCCCACTGGTCGGCGCCCTTCTCGCCGGACTTGGTCTTGATGTAGCCGAGCATCCAGGCCGGGCAGGACACGGTCGCGAAGCTGCCGTTGGCGTACCCCTGGTCCCAAGTGGGCTGGAACTGCTGGAGTTTGGCGGTCAGGCCGGACGTGGCGAACTCGGCGGCGAGGTCCCAGGCCTCCTTGACGCGCGGGTTGGACTTGTAGACGACCTTGCCGTCCTCGTCGTAGAAGCGCTCTGCGTAGCTGCCGGTGACGGCGGCCATCACGCCCGCCGCCGAGTCCACGAACGCCTTGCCCTCGGGGGCCTTCTTCTGGAACTTCTTGCCGACGTCCAGGTACTTCTGCCAGTCGCCCGCCCACAGCTCGCCGACCTCGTCGCGGTCGGTGGGCAGCCCGGCCTTCGCGAACAGGTCCTTGCGGTAGCAGATCCCCTGCGGCCCGATGTCGGTGCCGAGCCCGACGGTCGCCCCGTCCTTCGTCGTCCCCTGCCGCCACTTCCAGTCCAGATACGCGGACTTGGAGACCCCGGGCGTCTTGCTCAGGTCGACGAGCTTGTCGGACTGGGTGGCGACGATCTCCGCGATGTTGTTGACCTCGACGGCCTGGATGTCGGCGAGCCCGCTGCCGGTGCCGAGGTGGGTGAGCAGCTGCGGGTAGTAGTTCTCGTTCCGCTCGATGGACGTCTGCTTGATGACGATGTCGGGGTTCTTCTTCATGTACTCGTCGTAGAGCCCGGCCTCCTTCAGGCCGAACACCCCGAAGACGCCGACGGTCAGCGTGGTCTTCCCGGCGCCGTCGCCGCCGGTCGTGCCGCCGGGTTCGCCTGGGTCCTCGGCGCAGCCGCCGAGGAGCGAGACACCGAGGGTGACGACGGCAGCCAGAGCCACCGCCCGCGTGCGGGTCGTGGTGCGCATTGCGTCCTCCAATGTGCCCAGAGGTGCCGGAAAACGTCCAACTTCTGTCAGCAGCACGGCAGTTGGAGCAGCGGCTCGGGCGGGGAACGTGCGGGTTGTGTATGCGACAGGTAGGGTGGGAGCGCTCCCACCGTGATGTGTTGAAGCGTTGCGGCTCCCCAGGGGGGTGTCAAGACGCCGGACGTCGGGAGTTCGTTCGGTTATCCGGCTGTTAGGTTCCGCTCGGCGGGTTTCCGGCGGCGGCCGGTGCGGTGCGGGCACAGGGGAGGCAGGCGATGGCGGTGCGACAGCCGCGGGGCAGAGGCGGGCGGCGGCCCACGCTGGAGCAGGTCGCGGAACGCGCGGGCGTCGGCCGCGGCACGGTGTCCCGGGTGATCAACGGCTCGCCCCGGGTGAGCGACCACACGCGGGCCCTGGTCGAGGCGGCCGTCGCGGAGCTGGGGTACGTGCCGAACACGGCGGCGCGGGCCCTCGCCGCGGACCGTACGGACGCGATCGCCCTGGTCGTGCCCGAGCCGGAGCGCCGCTTCTTCGCGGAGCCGTACTTCTCGGAGATCATCCAGGGCGTCGGCCAGGCCCTCGCCGAGACGGAGGTGCAGCTGCTGCTGACGTTCGCGGGCGGCGACCGGGAGCGCAGGCGGCTGGCGCAGTATCTGGGCGCGCAGCGGGTGGACGGGGTGCTGCTTGTCTCGGTGCACGCGGACGACCCGCTGCCCGATCTGGTGGATCAGCTGGGCGTCCCGGCGGTGATCAGCGGCCGGCGCAGCGCCGACGAGGAGCTGCCGTCGGTGGACTCGGACAACTTCGGCGGCGGCCGGGCGGCGGTGGAGCATCTGCTGGCCCGCGGCCGGTCCACGATCGCCCTGATCACGGGCCCGCTGGACGTGTACGGGGCGCGCCGCAGGCACGAGGGGTGTGTGGCGGCCCTGGAGGCGGCCGGGCGGCCCCTCGACCCGGAGCTGGTCGCGGAGGGCGATTTCACGGAGGAGGGCGGCCGCCGCGCGATGGCGGAGCTGCTCGCCCGCCGCCCGGATCTGGACGCGGTCTTCGCGGGCTCGGACGTGATGGCGGGCGGCGCCCGGCTCGTGCTGCGGGAGGCGGGCCGCCGAATACCTCAGGACGTGGCGCTGATCGGCTACGACGACTCGGTGATCGCCCGCCACATGGAGCCGGCTCTGACGAGTGTGCGGCAGCCGATCGCGGAGATGGGCCGGGAGATGACGCGGCTGCTCCTGGACGAGATCGCGGCCCGGGCGGCGGACGGCGTCGGCGCGGGGGAGCGGCGCCAGCTGGTGCTGCCTACGGAGCTGGTGGTCCGGGACTCGACGTGAGGCGGGGCGGGGCCCGGCCTGCCGGGGGGCGGGTCCCGTGGGCGGCGGAGCGGCCCCGTAAACGCATCAAGGTCCGGGCCTTTCGGCCCGGACCTTGATCCTGAGGGTGAGTGACGGGACTTGAACCCGCGGCCACCTGGACCACAACCAGGTGCTCTACCAACTGAGCTACACCCACCATGACCGGTCGTTTTCCCGACCGGCCGAGAAAAAGTGTACAGGGTCCGAAGGGGTGCTCGCGCCCGCCTTTTCTCCGGCCGGGAAAAGGCGGGCCCGTGGCGGCTACTCGGCGGGCAGCACGTACTTCGCCGCGATGGCCTTCGCCGTGTCCGAGTCCGGGCCGGGCTGCGGGACGAAGATCGCCTCGCGGTAGTACTTCAGCTCGGCGATGGATTCGCGGATGTCGGCGAGGGCCCGGTGGTTGCCGTTCTTCTCCGGGCTGTTGAAGTACGCCCGCGGGTACCAGCGCCGGGACAGCTCCTTGATGGAGGAGACGTCCACGATGCGGTAGTGCAGGTAGTCCTCCAGGGTCGGCATGTCCCGCAGCAGGAAGCCGCGGTCGGTGCCGACCGAGTTCCCGCAGAGCGGGGCCTTGCCGGGCTCCTTGACGTGCTCGCGTACGTACGCCAGGACCTGCTCCTCGGCGTCGGCGAGGGTGGTGCCGGCGGCCAGCTCGTCGAGGAGGCCCGAGGCGGTGTGCATGCTGCGCACCACCTCGGGCATCGTCTCGAGGGCGGCGTCCGGCGGGCGGATCACGATGTCCACGCCTTCGCCGAGCACGTTGAGCTCCGAGTCGGTGACCAGCGCGGCCACCTCGATAAGTGCGTCGTCCGTCAGCGAGAGCCCGGTCATCTCGCAGTCGATCCACACCATGCGATCGTTCATGCGTCTCACCCTACGGGGCGTTCCCGCTGACCGGGGAGCGTCGCGCGGGCGGCCGCGTACAGCTCGGGGCCGTGCCTGCCGGTGTCCGCCGAGGCGGTCGCGCCGGGCAGGCCGAACGTGCTCGCCGCGGCGGTGCGCCGGCTCTGCGCGGGCAGCGGTCCGGGCCCTTCCACCACGTCGGCCGGCTTCTCGCTCTGCGGCCTGCGGGCGCGGTACGCGGCCCGGTAGGCGGCGGGCGAGGAGCCGAGCTGGCGGCGGAAGTGGCCGCGCAGCGCGACCGGCGAGCGGAACCCGCAGCGTCCGGCGACCTCGTCGACCGAGTAGTCGGAGGTCTCCAGGAGCCGCTGGGCCTGCAGGACCCGCTGGGTGATGAGCCACTGCAGGGGTGCACTGCCGGTGAGCGAGCGGAACCTGCGGTCGAAGGTCCGCCTGCTCATGTACGCGCGGGCGGCGAGCGTCTCCACGTCGAACTGCTCGTGGAGGTGCTCCAGGGCCCAGGCGACGACCTCGGCGAGCGGGTCGGCGCCGATCTCCTCCGGTAAAGACCTGTCGAGGTAGCGCTCCTGGCCGCCGCTGCGCCGGGGCGGCACGACGAGCCTGCGGGCGAGCGCCCCGGCGGCCTCCGTGCCGTGGTCGGTGCGCACGATGTGCAGGCAGAGGTCGATGCCGGCGGCGGTGCCCGCGGAGGTGAGCACGTCCCCGTCGTCCACGAAGAGTTCGCGCGGGTCGACGTGGACGGACGGGTAGCGCTTGGCGAGCGTCGGCGCGTACATCCAGTGCGTGGTGGCGGGGCGGCCGTCGAGCAGGCCGGCGGCCGCGAGGACGAACGCTCCGGTGCACAGGCCGACGATGCGGGCGCCCTCTTCGTGCGCGCGGCGCAGCGCGTCGAGTGCCTCCTCCGGCGGCGGCGAGGTGATCGAGCGCCAGGCGGGCACGACGACCGTGCCGGCGCGCGCGATGGCCTCCAGGCCGTGGGGCGCGGAGAGTTCGAGTCCTCCCGTGGTGCGCAGCGGGCCGTCCTCGCCCGCGCACACGAGAAGTCGGTACCGCGGCACTCCGGCGTCCTGGCGGTCGATGCCGAAGACGGAGAGCGGTATGGAGCTCTCGAAGATGGGTCCGCCGCTGAACAGCAGCACGGCGACGATTTCCCTGCGCCGACGCCCGGAGAGCTTGCGCACGGCGCCCTCCGGTGCGGCTGCGGAGTCATGGCTCACGGTGCTAAGCCCCCCTCGGTGGTCGCGGCGCCCCTCACTTGCCGGGCCTGTCGCTCTTGCACACTGCTTCTAGACTTCACAGCCCCTCGGTCCTGCACGAGTCCCCCGCCCAGACGGTCATGATCGAATCTACTGTGTCCCGTAGCGTCCTCGTGACCAGTTCAGCACCAGGCTCAATGTCGACAATGCAACGTGGCGTGAATGGTTCGGTCACGAAGCGTGGCAGTCAGGGGCGTTCCGGTGCGCCGCACGGAGGGGCCGAGCCCGCTCCCCGTAGGGGAAGTGGGTACTTCTGGGGGCTTTTAGCGCTGGTGGTACGGGTGGCGGGAGCCCCCTGGACCACGCGCGGCGCGCCGTCGGCAGTTTGGCTGAAAAGCAGCGGAAGGGCTCGGCTCATTCACGTCCACGCCCCGACTGCTTCAAGCCGCGCGCCGGTCGGCGCCGTGCGAGCCCCCTGCGCCCGGCGCGGAGGATTCGCTCCGCTTCGCGTTCTGTTCCGCGAGCAAACTGGCCGTGCTCCGCTCCGACCTGCGCAAGAGCATCCGGCATACTCCGCTCACCGCGACGAGTCCGAGCGCGGCCCCGGCGGCGCCGCCCAGCGACGTGCCGCACACGACGAGGGCGACCGGGACGAGCACACAGCTGAACGCGGCCCAGCCGGCGACGCCGGGCGCGGGGGAGCGGGACGGACGAGCGGGTGTGGACGCGGAGTGACGAACGGGCGTGGACGCGGAGTGCGGCCTTGGCACGGAGTTGCTCCTGGGGCTCGGGTTCACGCCTTCAACGCGCGGCGGAGCGGCCAGGTGACGGCGGCGCGGCAGAAGCCTGTACGTGCCAGCGACCGTTGCCATACCGGGCGGGCTCGTGCATGCTCCCGTGGAAGCCTGCGGTTGCCGCTGCGGGACCTGGGCAGGAGAGGAGTGTCGCCGTACCCTTGGGGGTATGGGCTTGGGAAGATGTTTCCCGGTCACAGCTCCCGCCGTGCGCCCCACCTGCCCGATGAACCCGAAGAAAAGTCGCCCCTCTCACCGAGGACTTCCTTCAGCCGAGACACCGATGGCCGGTCACGAATTCCCCGAACCCGCAGACCGCAAGCGGCAGGTCGCCGATCCGACGACGCCGCAGGCGGAGGCTCAGCCGCGCCATTCCTGCGATCCCGCCTTCAAGCACGGTGTGGTGGTCGGGTTCGACGGCTCCACCTCCAGTGAGCGCGCCCTCGCGTACGCCATCGGCATGGCCAGTCGTTCCGGCTCGGGCCTGATCATCGTGCACGTCGCCAACCGGCTGCCCACCACGGTGTGGGCGGGCTGCGAACCGCCGGTCTTCGTGGACGTCCCGGACCACCGCACCGAAGTGCTCGGGCTCGAACTCGCCTGTGCGGAGTACCTGTCCGAGGTGCCGTGGATCCTCGTCGAGCGCGGCGGGGACATCTGCCACGAACTCGAAGAGGTGGGCCGGGAGTACGAGGCGGACGCGATCGTCGTCGGCTCCACGCACGGCCTCGTCGGCCGGATCTTCGGCTCGGTCGCGGGCCGGCTCGCGCGCCGCGCGCAGCGCCCCGTGATCGTCATCCCGTAACGCCCAACAGCTCGTCCCCGGCGGCCGGTTGGCCCCGTACCCGGTGAAACTACCCACGCGTAGAGGTGCTTTGTGCCCTTGTGAAGGGTACGTATGTCACGGAGCGTGCTGCCGGGTCGGGGGGTGACGGCCACCGGCCGGGGCAGCGTCCGGGGCCGGGGGAATGGGCGCCTCCGGCCACAGAAAGGAACGACCCCCTGTGTGCAGAGGTGGCACGCACAGGGGGTCGTTCGCGTTTACGCGGGAGCCGTCAGGACTACTCCACCGTCACCGACTTGGCGAGGTTGCGGGGCTTGTCGATGTCGCGGCCGAGGTTCAACGCCGTGTGGTAGGCGAGGAGTTGGAGCGGGATGCCCATCAGGATCGCGTCCAGCTCGGGCTCGTTCTTCGGGACGACGATGGTGTGGTCGGCCTTCTCCTGCTCCTGGTGCGCGACGGCGAGGATACGGCCGGAACGGGCCTTGATCTCCTCCAGGGCGGCGCGGTTCTTCTCGAGCAGGTCGTCGTCCGGGACGATCGCGACGGTCGGCAGCGCCGGCTCGATCAGGGCGAGCGGGCCGTGCTTCAACTCCGAGGCGGGGTAGGCCTCGGCGTGGATGTACGAGATCTCCTTCAGCTTGAGGGAGGCCTCAAGGGCGACCGGGTAGCCGCGCACCCGGCCGATGAACATCATCGACTTGGCGTCCGCGTACTGCTCGGCGAGCTTCTTGATCTCGGCCTCGGACTCCAGGATCTCGGAGATCTGCTCGGGCAGCCGGCGCAGGCCCTCGATGATCCGCTTGCCGTCGGAGACCGACAGGTCGCGGATGCGGCCCAGGTGCAGGGCGAGCAGCGCGAACGCGACGACGGTGTTGGTGAAGCACTTGGTGGAGACGACGCAGACCTCGGGCCCGGCGTGCACGTACACACCGCCGTCGGCCTCGCGGGCGATGGCCGAGCCGACCACGTTGACCACGCCGAGGACCCGGGCGCCCTTGCGCTTCAACTCCTGCACGGCGGCGAGCACGTCGTACGTCTCGCCGGACTGGGAGACCGCCACGTACAGGGTGTCGGGGTCGACGACCGGGTTGCGGTAGCGGAACTCCGAGGCGGGCTCGGCGTCGGCGGGGATGCGGGCCAGCGACTCGATGAGGCCGGCGCCGATCAGGCCCGCGTGGTACGAGGTGCCGCAGCCGAGGATCTTGATGCGGCGGATGGTGCGGGCCTCGCGGGCGTCCAGGTTGAGGCCGCCGAGGTGCACGGTGGAGAAGCGGTCGTCGATCCGGCCGCGCAGGACGCGGTCGACGGCGTCGGGCTGCTCGCTGATCTCCTTGTGCATGTACGTGTCGTGGCCGCCCATGTCGTACGACTCGGCCTCCCACTCGACGGTGGTGGGCTCGGCGGTCGTGCGGGTGCCGGACGTGGTGTACGTACGGAAGTCGTCGGCCTTGATCGTGGCCATCTCGCCGTCGTCCAGGGTGACGATCTGGCGGGTGTGGGAGACGAGCGCGGCGACGTCCGAGGCGACGAACATCTCCTTCTCGCCGATACCGAGGACGACCGGGGAGCCGTTGCGGGCGACGACGATGCGGTCCGGGAAGTCGGCGTGCAGGACGGCGATGCCGTACGTGCCCTCGATCTGCTTCAGGGACTGGCGGACCTTCTCCTCCAGCGTGTCCGCGTCGCTGCGGGAGACGAGGTGGGTGAGGACCTCGGTGTCCGTCTCGGAGAGGAACTCCACGCCCTCGGCGGTGAGTTTGGCGCGCAGGTCGGAGGCGTTGTCGATGATGCCGTTGTGGACGACGGCGACCTTGCCCTCGGCGTCCATGTGCGGGTGGGCGTTCTCGTCGGAGGGGGCGCCGTGGGTGGCCCAGCGGGTGTGGGCGATGCCCGTGGTGCCGGCGAAGCGCTTGGGGACGCGGGCCTCCAGGTCACGGACCCGGCCCTTGGCCTTGACCATCTTCAGGGCGGTCGACTTGGGGCTGTTGACGACGACGCCGGCCGAGTCGTAGCCGCGGTACTCCAGGCGCTGCAGGCCTTCGAGGAGGAGCGGGGCCACGTCACGCTTGCCGATGTATCCGACGATTCCGCACATATGGGTGTAGCTCCTAGCCGTAGACGATCCGGCGCAGCTGCCTCAGCGAGAGCTCGGGCGGCGCGACCGTGCGGTAGCGCAGATCGGTGGAGATCTGCTCGAAGATCACCGCGTTCACCAGGCCCTGACTCTGGAGTTCGCGGTGGCGGCGACGGACGAACTCCTCGGTCGTCTCGTCGAAGTAGGCGAGCACGTCCTGGACCACGCGCAGCGCTTCGCCCCGCTGGAGCGGGGTGCTGCGGGTGAGGTGGTCGATGAGGTCGTCGTGCACCCGGTGAATCCTGGGGGAAGACGGCCTCCTTCGCAAGGAACCTGCCCGGATTCGGGCAAGCTCGTGTCGTTCGCCTCTTTCGGAGGAGAGGGAACGGGTGTTTTGGCCGGTTGGCGAAGGTGGGAAGTGGTCTACACCTTGACCCTTCCGAGGGCGCACGGTACCCATGAGCGACGTTCTTGCCCCACAGTTGCGCAGCCCGTCCGAAGGGACCGCCAGTGACGCATGTGAGACCGCACAGAACCGCTCCGCGCCTGTTCGGCGCACTCTTCCTCGTCGCCGCCGCCGGCTTCTCCTGCCTCGCCGCGGCCCCGCCCGGCTCGGCGGCCCGCCCCGCCGCCGAGCCCGTCCCGCTCGGCCGCGTCGTGCCCGTGCCCGCGAAGGTCCAGGCGGGCGGCGCCCCGTACGAGATCGACTCCGGGACGCGGATCAGGGTCGAGGGCGACTCGCGGGCGGTGCGGCGGGTCGGCGAGCAGCTGGCCGGGCTGCTGCGGCCCGCCACCGGGCTCGGCCTGCCGGTCACCGAGGCCGCGGGGGCGGACGGCATCCGGCTCCGACTGTCGGACAGCGCACGGGAGTTGGGCGGCGAGGGGTACCGGCTGCAGTCCGGTTCCCGCGCGGTGACCATCACGGCGCACAAGGCGGCCGGGCTGTTCCGCGGCGTGCAGACGCTGCGCCAGCAGTTGCCGCCGAGCGTGGAGAAGCGGACGAAGCAGGCCGGGCCGTGGAAGGTCGCGGGCGGCACCGTCGAGGACACCCCGCGGTTCGAGCACCGGGGCGCGATGCTGGACGTGTCCCGGCACTTCTTCAGCGTCGAGCAGGTGAAGCGGTACATCGACCAGATGGCGATGTACAAGATCAACAAGCTGCATCTGCACCTCAGCGACGACCAGGGCTGGCGCATCGCCATCGACTCCTGGCCCCGGCTCGCCGAGTACGGCGGCTCCACGCAGGTCGGCGGCGGGCCCGGCGGCTACTACACCAAGGAGCAGTACAAGGAGATCGTCGCCTACGCGGGCGAGCGGTACCTGGAGGTGATCCCGGAGATCGACATGCCGGGCCACACCAACGCCGCGCTCGCCTCGTACGCCGAGCTGAACTGCGACGGGGTCGCGCCGCCGCTCTACACCGGCACCGAGGTCGGCTTCAGCTCGCTGTGCGTGCCGAAGGAGGTCACGTACGACTTCGTGGACGACGTGGTGCGGGAGATCGCCGCGCTGACGCCGGGCCGCTACATCCACATCGGCGGGGACGAGGCGCACTCCACCAGCCACGAGGACTACGTGAAGTTCATGGACCGGGTGCAGCCGGTCGTCGCCAAGTACGGGAAGACCGTGATCGGCTGGCACCAGCTGACGGGTGCGAAGCCGGCGAAGGGGGCCGTGGCCCAGTACTGGGGGTACGACAAGACCGGGCAGGCCGAGCGGGACCAGGTCGTGAACGCCGCGAAGAACGGCACGAAGCTGGTGCTCTCCCCGGCCGACCGGGCCTACCTCGACATGAAGTACACCCCGGCCACGCCCCTCGGCCTCGCCTGGGCCGGGTACGTGGAGGTGGACCGGTCGTACGACTGGGATCCCGGGGCCTATCTGAAGGGGGCGCCCGAGGACTCGATCCTCGGAGTCGAGGCGCCGTTGTGGTCCGAGACGATCTCCGAGTCCCAGCACATCGAGTACATGGCGTTCCCGCGGCTGCCGGGCATCGCCGAGCTCGGCTGGTCCCCGGCGTCCACACACGACTGGGACGCGTACAAGGCACGGCTCGCGGAGCAGGGGCCCCGGTGGGAGGCGCTGGGGATGAACTATTACCGGTCGCCGTTGGTGCCTTGGGCGGCGGGCTGACGGATGTTGTTCCGCCCGTGTCGGGTGCGTTCACGTCGCGCCCGGCACGGGCCCGGCCCCCGCAACCCCACCGGTAGCGTTGGCACATGCCCATGAAGCGCGTCAGCGTGCACGTCGAGACGGCAGACCTCGCCCTCATCAAGGAGGCGGCCGAGCGTCGGGGGATCAGTGAGGCCGAGATCATGCGTCAGGGCGTCCACCTCGCCGCAATGGCCAACCGCGTTTGGGGGGAGCCCCTCTTCTCACGCACCTTCGAAGGACCCGGCCGTGCACGATGACGTATCCGTGGACGCCGCGTGATCACCGGCGGCCGGCCTGCTGGTGATGTCACCCCTGCTGCTTGCCGAGATCGACCACGTGGCCACCCGCGAGCTCGGCCGCGAAGCCGCGCTCAGCGCGGTCGACGACATCCGGCTCTGGATGCGCCGTGGTCGCGTCGCCGTGCCCGAGATCACGGAGGACCATCTGGGGGTCGCCCAGTCCGTGCGCGCCCGTTACCGCGGACTCGACCTGGATCTGGCGGACGCCGTGAACGTGGCCCTCGCCGCCGACTACGACACCGACGCCGTTCTCACGCTCGACCGTCGCGACTTCCGGGCCGTGCGCCCGTTGGGCCGCCACAAGTCGTTCCGGGTGCTGCCCGACGACCTGCCGCTGTGAAACGCCGGCGCCCGGGAGGACCGTCTCCCGGGCGCCGGAGTCTCGTGGGGTGCGTGGTCTACGTCGTACGCCGGCCGCGTCTCAACTGCCAGACGAAGTACGGCGTTCCGATCAGGGCCGCGAGCAGGCCCGAGGGGATCTCCGACGGGGCGATGAGGACGCGGCCCGCCACGTCCGCCGCCACCATCAGTGTCGCGCCCAGGACCGCGGCCGTGGGCAGCAGGCGGTGGGTGCGGGAGCCGGTGAGGATGCGGGCCGCGTGCGGGGCGACCAGGCCGACGAAGGCGACCGTGCCGACGACCGCGACCGCGCACGCCGCGAGTGCCACCGCCAGGGTGAGGACCGCGAGGCGGGTGCGTTCGAGGGGGACGCCGAGGGTGCGCGGGGTGTCGTCACCGAGGGCCAGGAGGTCCATGCGGCGGAAGGAGAGGAAGAGGAGAGGCACGCCCGCCACCGCCACGACGGCGAGGAGCGAGAGGTCGGTCGTGTCCCTCGCGTACGTCGAGCCGGAGAGCCACGTCAGGGCCTGCGCGACCTGGAAACGGGCGCCCGCCACCAGGTAGTTGGTGGCCGCCGTCGTCAGCGCGAAGCAGCCGATGCCGACGAGGACCAGGCGCTCCGGGGCCACCGAGCCCTTGCGGCGGGAGAGCCCGTACGTGAGCGCGAACGCCGCCGTGCCGCCGATCAGCGCGGCGACCGGGAGCATGGCGTACGGCACGGTCGGCAGGGCGACCAGGATCAGGGCCGCGCCGAAGCCCGCGCCGCCGCTGACGCCCATCACGGTCAGGTCGGCGAGCGGGTTGCGGGACACCGTCTGCACGATGCCGCCGGCGACCGCGAGCAGGGCGCCCGCCAGTGCGGCCACGAGGAGGCGTGGCAGGCGGTACTCCAGGACCACCGGGCCGAGGAGTTCGTCGCCGCCGCCGGTGAGGATGCCGGGTATCTGCGCCCACGGCACCGAGATGTCGCCCAGGACGAGGCCCGCGTACAACGCCGCGCACAGCACCGCGCCGCCCGTCGCGAGGACCGCGGGGAAGGGCAGGCGGCGGCGGCCGGGGGCCAACACCGTTCCGGGGGCGGCCGGTTCGGCGGGCAGGCGGCGGGCCAGCCACAGGAAGACCGGGGCGCCGAAGAGAGCGGTGACGACGCCGGCCGGGACCTCGTTGCCCGTCGGGGACGTGACGCGGGCGAGGAGGTCGGCGGCGAGGAGCAGCGTCGCGCCCCACAGCATCGCCGCGGGCAGCAGCACGGCGTGCTTGCGGACGCCGGCGAAGCGGACCAGGTGCGGGGCGGCCAGGCCGATGAACCCGATCGGGCCGGTCACGGAGACCGCGATCGCCGCCATGAGGACGGAGAGCAGCACCGTGAGCATGCGGGTGCGGCCCACGTGCACGCCGAGCGCGCGGGCCGTCTCGTCGCCGGTGCCGAGGATGTCGAGGGAGCGGGCCAGGAGCAGTCCGGCCAGCAACCCCGCGGCCAGGAGCGGGAGTACGGCGAGGGAGCGGTCGCTGTCGGCCACCGCGAGGGAGCCGTGGCCCCAGAAGAAGATCGCGCCGGTCTCCTCCTGGAAGAGCATGACGAGCACGGCCGTGATGCTGGACAGCGCGAGCGTGACCGAGACGCCCGCGAGGACCAGGTGCGCGGGCCGCCCCCGGGAGCCGCCCGCGACCGTGTGCACGAGGGCCGCCGCGAGGAGTCCGCCGACGAACGCGACGCCGCCGCGCGGCAGATCGCCGAGGGACAGTCCGGTGATCGCGGCGACGGCCACCGCGAGATAGGCGCCCGCGGTCACGCCGAGCGTGTCCGGTGCGGCCAGCGGGTTGCGTACGGAGGACTGCAGGAGCGCGCCGGACAGGGCGAAGGCCGCGCCCGCCGCGAGCCCGGCGAGGGTGCGCGGGAGGCGGCCGCCGAGCAGCACGGACCGGGCGTCCGCGTCGTCGGCGCCGAAGAGCAGCCGGACCAGGTCGAACAGGCCGGTGTCGGAGCGGCCGTGGCCGAGGTGGAGCGCCGCGACGAGCAGCAGCGCGAGGACGCCGCCCAGAACGACCGCGACCGGCCCGGACAGCGAGCGCGCTGTCCGGACCGGGGCGGCAACGTCCACGGGCTTCTCAGGAGCTGTGGAGGTCATGGAACCTGTTCGGTCGAAAGGGGAGCGTCGAAGGGGAGCGCCCGAAGGGGGAGCCCCGCCAGATCACTTCAGATCGCTTCAGGTCACTTGGTCAGTGCCGCGGCGATCTCGTCGGCCGCCTGGGCCGTCGAGTACGGGCCGCCGAAGAACCACGTGCCCGGGTCGAGGGCGTGCACGCGGTCCTTCTTCACGAAGTCCAGGTTCTTCCACAGGGCGTTCTTGGGAAGGGACTTGGCGAACACGTCGTCGTTCTTCGCGGCCACGTAGGCGAGCGTGGACTTCTCGACCGGCTTGAAGCCCTCCACGTCGACCTTGCTCATGCCGTACGCGTCGGCCTTGCCGTTCCAGCCGTTCTCCAGGCCGAGCTTGGGCAGCAGCGCGCCGGGGATGGTGGACTCGGTGAGGATCTCCACGGTGGCGGCGCCGTCGGTGGTGTAGCCGCGGGCGACGGTGACCTTCTCGCCGTCCTTGCCCGCGTCGGCCAGCTTCTTCTTCGCCGCGGCGATCTTGCCGTCGAGGTCCTTCAGCGCCTTGTCCGCCGCGTCCTCCTTGCCGGTGGCGGTGCCGAGGGTCTTCAGCGTCGTCTGCATCTCCTCGTACTCGCTGTCCGTGGAGTACGGGTCGAACATCAGCGTCGGCGCGATCTCCTTCAGCTGCTTGAGGTTGGCCTCGGAGCGGATCTTCGACGTGACGATCAGGTCCGGCTTGAGGGCCTTGATGGACTCCAGGCTGGGCGCCTGCCGGGTGCCGACGTCCTTGGTCTCCTTGCCGAAGCGCGGGCCGGCCGTCACCCACTGGTCGTACTGCTTGATGTCGGCGACCCCCGTGGGCTGCACGCCGAGCGCGAGCAGGTCCTCGGCGTACGTCCACTCCAGGGCGACGACCTTCTTCGCCGGGCCGTCGAGCTTCTGCTCGCCCTTGACGTCCTCGACGGTGATCGAGCCCTTGCCGGAGGAGCCGGAGTCCTGCTTGTCGCCGCCGCCACCGGCCTGGTCGGCTGCGGAGCCGCAGGCGGAGGCGGTGAGGGCGAGGGCGGAAGCGGCCACCAGGGCGGTGAGGGTTCTACGCATGGATGCGGTTCCTAAGGGAGTGGGTGAGCGGATCAGTGCGCGGCGGGCGCCGGTTCGCGCCACGTCGGCAGACAGGTGGGGACACCTGTGTGGGGGTCGAGGGTGACCGTCGTCTCGATGCCGAAGGCCGTCCGGATCGTGTCGACGGTGAGCGCCTCGGCGGGCTCGCCGCGGGCCACGATCCGGCCGCCGGCGAGCACCGCCATGGAGTCGGCGTACGCGGCGGCCTGGTTCAGCTCGTGCAGGACGACGGCCACGGTGATGCCGTGCTCGTCGGCCAACTTCCGCACCAGGCGCAGGACTTCGATCTGGTAGCGGATGTCGAGGAACGTGGTCGGCTCGTCCAGGAGCAGCAGTCCGGTGCGCTGGGCCAGGGCCATCGCGATCCAGGCGCGCTGCCGCTCACCCCCGGACAGCTGGTCGAGGGGGCGCTCGGCGAGCGGATGCAGCTTGGTCGCGTCGAGCGCCCAGCTGATCGCCTCCCGGTCCTCCTCGCTGGTGGAGCGGGCGAGGACGCCCTGGTGCGGGTGGCGGCCGTACGCGACCAGCTCCTGCACGGTGACGCCCGCCGGGATCAGCGGCGACTGGGTCAGGAAGCTGAGCTTGCGGGCGAGTTCGCGCGGCTTGTACGCGTCCAGGTCGCGGCCGTCCAGGACGATCGCGCCCTCCTGCGGGGCGTGCAGCCGGGCCAGGGCGCGCAGCAGCGTGGACTTGCCGGAGCCGTTCGGGCCGACCAGGGCCGTCACCTCGCCCGGCGTCAGCTCCAGGTCGATGTCCTGGGCGACCGGATCGCCCCCGTGCCCGAGGGTGAGCCCCTTCGCGCTGATCTCGACGCTCATCAGGCCTGCTCCGCCAGGGGGTTGGGGACGGTGCCGTTGGGGCGCAGGGCGTGCCGCAGGGCGCGGTCGACGTACTTGGTGACGACCAGGCGGTCCGTGTTGAACGGGTAGCGCGGGAAGTCGTCGGCGAGCATGTCGAACTCGGCGAAGCGGTCCGCCTTCTCCGGGAACTGCTTGTGGTACGCGAGGACCGCGTCCCGGACGAGCTGCCAGAATGTGGCGTCCTCGACGCCCAGCTGCTCGGCGGCGATCGGGGCCAGGTAGCGGAAGTGGCCGAGGAGCAGCTGGTCCACGACGTGCTGGCGGATCACGATCGGGTTCTTGCGCGGCAGCACGTGGTCGTAGCCGTCCGGCTCGGGGCCGCGCTCCGGGACCGGGGTGTGGGTGACCGACACGTCGTCCACGAAGTCCTTGAGGAACAGGCGCCGCGGGACGTCGTTCTCGTCGTACCCGATCAGGGTGTTCTGGCCGTGCGGGTTGAACGTGATGCCGTACGTGTACATCACGTGCAGCACCGGGTGCAGGACCGTCTCGAACAGCTTGCGCAGCCAGTCCTCCGCCGACAGGCCCGAGGAGCGGGCGAGGTGGGCGGCGAAGGCCGTGCCGTTCTCGTCGACGTGCAGCAGCGAGGCGAAGGTGCGGACCCGCTCGTTCTCGTCCTTGCGGGAGGACACCGAGTCGCGCCAGATGCAGCCGAGCGCCTCCAGGTGCTGGTACGGCATGTCCGGGACGCGGTCCAGGTACGGGTGGCGCACGGTCACCGAGGCGATCTCGCCGAGGAACACGGTCCGCAGCTGGTCGCGGAGCACCGGGTCCTTGTCGAGCAGGCCGGTCAGCCACTGGGTGGTGACGGGCGCGCCCTGCGTGCAGTGCGGCGGGATGCCGCGCCAGATCAGGGTGTTGACGATCTTCAGCGGGAGCTTCACGTCGTACCGCTCGCGCTGCGCCATGTTCGTCATGGTGCGCACCGACTGCTGCGGCAGGTAGCCGTCCGCGGACTCGCCGAGCGGGATGATCCGGTCCTGCGCGACCTCGCCCGCGAACAGGACCTGCACGGCGTGGTCCCACTGCCAGGGGTGCACGGGCATCCACACGTACGCGTCCGGGTCGCAGCCGCGCGCCTCGATCACGGCACGGAAGGAGCGGATCTCCTCGCCGCTCAACTCGTGCGCGGTGACGGACTGTTCGCTCAGCTCGGAGGTGCCGCGGAACTCGGCGAGGCCGCGGTGCACGGCGATCCACTGCAACTTGACGAGCTGCTGCGACTCGGGGGCGTACGCCCGCACGTCCGAGGCGGAGAAGCCGATGCGGCCCTTGTTCGCGGCGAGCGTGGGGTGGCCCGTCATGTGGCACTCCAGCTCGGCGTGGCCCAGCTTCGCCAGCTCGGCCGCGGTCGCGCCGCCGTGCTCGATCCGGGCGGCGTCCACGGCGAGCGTCGACGACAGCTCGGTGAGGTACATGCCGAGGGTCGGGGCATCCGTGCCGATGGTGTCCGCGCAGTCGACCAGGAACTGCTGGGCGTCCCAGGCCGGGGTGGATATCTCGTTGCCGAGCAGGCCGGCGGCGCCGCGGGTCACGGAGTCCTTGTCGGCCTGCCAGCCGCCGAGCGCACCCCGGGTCGCCGCGAAGACGTAACTGACGCCGGAGTTCAGGTCGACCCGGTAGCGGCCGTCCTCAAGCGCTTCGGGCTTGATCAGTTCCTCGAACGCGAACTCCGACAGGGTCTTGGCGAGCAGCCGACGATTCGCCTCGCGCCAGGACTCCGGCGACACGTCGTGGAGTTCGGGGACGGGGTGCGTGCTCATGGGGGTGGTGCCTTTCGGTCGGGGTGAGCAGGGCGAGGAGTGTGAGGAGGGCCGCGCCTGCGAGGAGGGGGCCGGTGAGGTCGGCCTTCGCCGTGAAGGTGGCGACGAGGGGGGCGAGGAGGAGTCCCGCGGTCTGGGCGGTGGCGATCAGGCTGTACGTGGGGCTGTCGCCGGAGGCCGTCAACACGCGGTGGTCCAGGGCCACTTGGCTCAGGCCGAGGCCGGCGCCGAAGAGTGTTCTGGCGGCGGCCAGGGAGGTCGGGTCGGTGGTGGCCGCCTGCCAGGCGAGGGTCGCCGCCGCGAGGGCGAGTGCGGTGGGGAGCAGGGCGCTGCCCAGGGTGCGCCTCAGGAAGGTTGCTCCGGGGAGCACGGCCAGTACCGCGATGTGCGGGAGTACGAAGAGGAACGCGGCGAGCTGGGTGCTGGTGCCGCCTTCCGCGGCGTACTCGGTGAAGTACGGGCGTACGGCGTAGACGGCTACTGCGTAGGCGAGGACGAACGCTGCAAGGTGGGCCACCTTGGGCTTGTCCGACTGCGCACCCGGCACCGGGGGTTGTGCCCACCCGTTCCGCCCTGCGGAACGCCTGCCCACAACGGTCAGGAGAACGAGGAGCGCGAGCTCTGCCACCGCGAGGAGGGGGAGGGCCAGCCTCGGGTTCGGGACCGTGACCACCACCGTGCCCAGCAGCGTCGCCGCGATGGACGCCGCGTGCAGGACCGCCACGTACTGGAGGACGCCCGGGAAGATGCCCTTCGTGTGGCTGCGGGCGATGGACGGGTAGGCGAGCAGGACCACCGACTTCGCCGCGATCAGGAGGATCGACACCACCGTGAAGGTGACGAAGTCGGGGGCCAGCGCCAAGGACGCCGCGAGGAGTACCGCCGCGCTCTGGCCGGCTGTCACCAGGCGGGCCAGCGGGTAGCGGCGCGCGGCGCGGCCCCACAGGGGCAGGGCCACGATCGCCGCCAGCTGGCACACCATCAGAAAGCCGCCGGTCGCGCCGAACTCACGCACGCCGAACGCCTCCCGGAACAGCTTCGGGTAGAACGGCGCGAGAGCCGACTGCGTGGCCATGTGCAGGCCGGCCGCGCACAGCAGCACTCCCCGGTTCACGCGCTGCGCTCGCGGACCATGAACGCGGCGCGCTTGTCCGGCAGGTCCAGCTCGCGGACCTTGCGGAAACCGGCCCGCTCGAAGGCGCGCACCGAACGGACGTTGCGCACGTCCGGCTCGGCCACGACCCGCTCCGCGTACGGCTGGACCGCGAGCTGCCAGTCCGAGACCGCGCGCAGCAGCCGTGCGCCCAGGCCCCGGCCGCGGAAGTCGGACGGGCCGAGCAGCAGGTGCACGCCCGCGTCGCGGGGCTTGGCGGCGTAGTGCGCGGCGAGCGGGTCGAGGTCGGCGCGGTACAGCTCCCAGTAGCTCATCGGCGTACCGTCGATGCAGCCCAGGTACGGGGTCGAGTGGGCGCTGGCGCGCTGCTCGCGGAGGTAGGCCTCGATCTGCTGCTCGGGCAGCGGCATCTCCCAGAAGCGCGCCACCTCCGGGTCGTTCATCCACGCGTGCACCGCGGCCAGGTCGCCGACCGGGTCGACGGTGCGCAGCGTGAACACGCCCTCGTCGAGCTCGGCCCGCAGCGGGGTGGGTGCGGTCGTCGGCGTCGTCGGCGTCGTCGTCATCGGGTCGCTCCGGCAAGGGGGTTGGCGAGGTCCACGTACACCGACTGGGCCTCAAGGGGGCCGGTCAGCTCGTCCATGCCCTGGACCCGGGTGAGCAGGTTGGCCTTGCAGCGCAGCGTCTCGGCGGTGCGCAGCGTGGTGGCGAGGCGGAGCCGGTCGCCGTGGTCGGCGGCCAGCTTGCCGAGGGTGTCGGCGGCGCGGCGGAGCAGCGCGTGCTCGTCGGCGAGGCCCTGCGAGCCGAGGGCGCCGACCATGCCGAGCATGTTGTTGATGCCGACGTAGTAGGCGAGCCGCTCGTCGATGACGTCGTCGTCGACATACGTGCCGAGGTCCCGGCCGATGTCGTCGATCCAGCTGTAGAGCGCCGTGGAGCGGGCCGGGGAGAAGTAGTAGCCCTGGTTGTCGCGGTAGCGGCCGCCGACGGGCCAGCCCTCCTCGTCGAGGACGACCAGCGTGTTCTGCTGGTGCGCCTCCAGACCCAGGCCGTACGTGGCGTACAGCCACAGGACGGGGGTGACGACCGTGTCGAGGTAGCGGGCGAACCAGTCCTCGGCCACGTCGGCGACGCTCCGGCCGGTGCGCTCGGCGATGCCGCGGACGGCGGCCGCGAGCTGCGAGGGCGCGTCCGGGCCGAGGTCGGGCCGGGGCGCGACCAGGCCCGCGGCGCACACCGCCTGCACGGCGGACTCGTCGGCGGGGAACGGGTTGTCGCGGACCACGACGTCCAGGCCCGTCGGGGAGCCGTCGGCGGCGTTCACGGCGATCCACGCCGGGTCCCGCACGATGTCGAAGCCGGGGTGCTCGGCGCGCAGCGTGTCGCCGAGGCCGGCCGCGAGGAGCCGGTCGATGGCGGCGCCGCGCTCCAGCTCCACGCGCATGTTCTCGCGCCGGGAGTTGGTGATGCGCAGGCCCAGCGAGAACTTCAGCATCACCGGGGCGTCGGCGCGGTACAGCGTGCGCACCGAGGACGTCGGCGACCACTCCGGACCGGCCGGGCCCAGGTCGTGCAGCAGCCCGGCGTCGAGCAGCGCGCGCACGGCGGGGCGGGTGACGATGTCCTTGGCCTGCCACGGGTGCGCCGGCACGAGCACGGTGCCCTCCGGCGCCCGCACGGAACCCTCCGCGAGCTCCTCCATCAGGCCCTGCGCGGTACGGCCCGCGAGCGTGGAGTCGGCGCTGACCACCGACGGGTCGGCGGCGAACCAGTGCAGCGCGAACCTGCCCCGCAACTCCGGGGAGTACGCGGCGAGTTCGGCGTCCGTGAGGCCCTCGCGGCTCTTCGGCGTCGGGTGCAGCGGGTGCCCGGTGATCAGGGCCTGCTCGGCGGCGATGAACGCCGTGGTGCCCTCGGGGTCGACCGGGGCCCCGGCCCGCTGCCGGACGAACTCGGCGGTACGGCGCGTGGAGTCGGCGACCCGCACCGTCAGGTCGGCCACCTGGGCCGGGTCGGCGGCGGCCGTCTCGACGGCGATGAGCGCGGCGAGCGCGGACGCGGCGAGCGGCGTGCCGGTGCCCTGCACGCGGGCGGGGCCGAAGCGGTGCCAGCCGACGGCCGACCAGTACCGGACGGGCGCCTCGACGGTGATGCCGGAGGCGGGCAGCGGCACCGTCAGGAGGTCGTCGGCGGGGCGCGCGACCGCGGTCTCGCGGATCCAGCAGCGCAGCAGGTTCTCGGTGGCGGCGGCGTCGGCGGCGGTGTCTGCGGCGGCGGCGATGTCCGCGGCGGCCGCCCGGCTCGCGGTGGCCGCTGGCGAGCTGCTCATGGAAGTTCTCTTTCTGTTTGCGACCGGTCCGACGGCCGCGCGTGCGGTACGGATCGGACGGCCCGATGAATAACTTAGGTAAGGCTTACTTTGTGCGCAAGCCCTGACGCCCGTTCTGCCGCTCCGCCGGCGAACCCGAGGGCGCCAGGCCGAAGGTGGTGAACGCGGTCCGCTCCGGCAGCGGGTAAACGGCCTCGCCCGTCAGCGAGTTGAGGATCGACGCGGAGCGCCAGGCGGCCAGCCCCAGGTCCGGAGCGCCCACTCCGTGCGTGTGCCGCTCCGCGTTCTGCACGAACACCGAGCCGCCCACCGCGTCGTCGAGGACGAGCCGGTACTGCGCGTCGATCTCCGGCCGGCCCGAGCCGTCCCTGGCCAGATGCGGCAGAAGCGGGTCGATCAGACCGTCCACGGGACGCTCCGCGTACCCGGTCGCCGCCACCACCGCGTCCGTCATCAGATGACCCTCGGCGGCCTGTTGGGCGTGGCTCAGGTCGAGCCGGATCCGGCCGCCGCTGCGCTCCGCCGCGTCCACGGAGACGCCGGGGGTGAGCGCGGCGTCCGGCCAGCCGCCGTCCAGGGTGCGCAGATACAGCTCGTCGTGGATCTCGCCGAGCGTGTCCCCGCTGACGCCCTTGTGCAACTGCCACTGGCGCGGCATGAGTTCGTCCCGTACGGGCTCGGTCAGGCCGTGGAAGTAGCGCGTGTAGTCGGGCGTGAACTGCTCCAGGCCCAGCTTGCTGTACTCCATCGGCGCGAACGCCTCGGTGCGCGCCAGCCACGTCAGGCCCTCGCGCCCCTGCGGTCGGCGGCGCAGCAGGTCGAGGAAGACCTCCGCGCCCGACTGGCCCGAGCCGACCACCGTGACGTGCTCGGCGTTCAGCAACTCCGGCCGCCGCTCCAGGTATTCGGCCGAGTGCCACACCGGCGCCGCCGGGTCGTCGGCGAGGGCGCGCAGGGCCTGCGGCACGCTGGGCGCGGTGCCCACGCCGAGGGCGAGGTGGCGGGCGAAGTAGCGGCCCACGCCCTCCGCGCCGCCGTTCTCGTCGAGCCGCGTGAAGCCCACCTCGAACGCGCCGCGGGCCTCGTCCCAGCGGACTGTGTCCACCTGGTGCCCGAACCGGCAGGACGCCAACTGCCCGCTGACCCAACGGCAGTACGCGTCGTACTCGGCCCGCTGGATGTGGAACTTCTCCGCGAAGTAGAACGGGAAGAGCCGCTCCCGGGTCTTGATGTAGTTCAGGAACGACCAGGGGCTGGTCGGCTCGACCAGGCTCACCAGGTCGGCGAGGAACGGCACTTGGAGCGTGGCGCCCTCGATGAGCAGGCCCGGGTGCCAGTGGAACGCGGTGCGCTGCTCCAGGAACGCGGTGCGCAGACCCGGCACGCCGTCGGCGAGCGCGGCGAGCGACAGGTTGAACGGGCCTATGCCCACGCCGACGAGGTCGAAGGTCTCTTCTTGGGGTGCGGTGCTCACTGGGGGACTCCCTGGGTGCGGGTCCTGAGGCGGTCGGTGGGCTGCGGCGGTACGGGGACGGGTTCCTGCGGGGCGGCCGTGCCGCTCTCCTCGGCCGCGCAGTGGGCGACCAGCTTGAGCAGCGCCGCCAGGTCGACGGCCCCCGTCCGCGGGTGCAGAAGCGTGGCCTTGAGCCACAACTTCCGTTCCCCCGTGTCGGTTTCGGGGTCCTCGGCGACGGCCCGGCCGACCACGCCGCGCCCGTCGTCGAGCAGGCGCCGCCGTACCGCCGCGACCAGGGCGTCGCCCTCGGCGGCGGGCAGCGCGTCGGCGGCGCGCGGGCGGAACAGGACCGTGCTGATGCCGGGCTCGCCGGCCCGCACCCGCAGCTCCGGGTGCGCCTCGACGGCCGCGGCGAAGTCCTGTGCGGTCCGTACGCAGTGCTCGACCAGGTCGCCCAGGCCCTTGCGGCCGAGGGCGCGCAGCGTCACCGCGATCTTCAGGGCGTCGGGGCGGCGCGAGGTGCGGATCGACCGGCCGAGCCAGTCGGGCAGGCCCGCCTCGGTGTCGTCGTCCGCGTTCAAGTAGTCGGCCTGGAAGGAGAGATGGCCGACGTGGGCCTCGTCCCGTACGGCGAGGATGCCCGCCGCGACCGGCTGCCAGCCCAGCTTGTGCAGGTCGAACGTGACCGACACGGCCCGCTCGATGCCCGTGAGCCGGGGCGCGAGCGCGTCGCTGAACAGCAGCGGACCGCCGTACGCGGCGTCCACGTGCAGCTCCGCGCCGTGGCGCTGCGCCACGTCGGCGAGCTCGGGCAGCGGGTCGATCAGGCCCTCGTCGGTGGTGCCCGCGGTGGCGACCACGAGCACCGGCATCCCGGCGTACGCGCCGAGCACCCGGTCCAGGGCGCGCGGGTCCATCCGGCCCGCCGGGCAGTCCACGACCGCCGGGGTCGGCAGGCCCAGCATCCAGGCGGCGCGCTGCACACTGTGGTGCGCGTTGGCCCCGCACACCACCTGCACGGTGCGCTCGCCCGCGGCCCTGGCCCGCTCCCGGGCGAGCAGCAGCGCCACCAGGTTGGACTCGGTGCCGCCGCTGGTGATCAGGGCGTCCGGTGTCTCCTCCGGGCCCGGATAGACCAGCCGGGCAAGGGACTTGGTGACCTCTTCCTCCAGCACGCCGGCCGCCGGGGCCTGGTCCCAGGAGTCCATCGACGGGTTCAGCGCCGACGCCGCCAGGTCCGCCGCGGCGGCCACGGCCAGCGGCGGGCAGTGCAGATGCGCCACACAGTGCGGGTCGGACGGGTCGGCGGCGCCGCGCGCCACGGCCTGCACGAGCCCGCGCAGCGCGTCCTCGGCCCCGACGCCCTCGGCGGGCAGCAGCGGCGAGCAGGCCGCGCGGACGTCGGCGGCGACCGTGTCCGGGCCGCCGGCCGGCAGCGGGCCGCCCCGCTCGACCGCGCCGTCGGCGAGCGCGTCGAGCACGACGTCCGTCAACTGCCGCAGCGCGGCGGGCCCTTCGGTGGACCCGGCGACGCTCGCGGGGTTCACGGGGGTCTGCGGTTCGGTGGTGTGCTCGTTCACTCGGCACGCTCCGCGTCGCGCAGGGCGGCGGCGATCCGCTCCAGGACCGAGTCGAGCTCGGCGTCCGTGATCACCAGCGGCGGCAGCAGCCTGAGCACGCTGTCCGAGCGGCCGCCCAGCTCCAGCATCAGCCCCTGCCGCAGGCAGGCCGCGCGCAGCCGGCGGGCGAAGGCGGGGTCGGCGGGCCGGGAGCCGATCCGGTCCGGCGCGGCGTCCGGGTCGACCAGCTCCACGCCGTTCATCAGCCCACGCCCTCGTACGTCACCGAACTGCGGGTGTTCCTCGGCCAGTTGACGCAGGCCGTGGCGGAGGCGTTCCCCGAGCTTCGCGGCCCGCTCGGGCAGCTGCTGCTCGGCGACCGTGCGCAGGGTGACCCGGCCGGCCGTCATCGCGAGGGTGTTGCCGCGGAACGTGCCGGTGTGGTCGCCGGGCAGCCACTGGTCGAGCTCGGGCCGGTAGGCGAGGACCGCGAGCGGCAGGCCGCCGCCGACCGCCTTCGACATGACGAGCACGTCGGGGGTGACCCCGGCCCGCTCGCAGGCCCAGAAGTGCCCGGTGCGGCCCACGCCGGTCTGCACCTCGTCGACGATCAGGACGATGCCGCGCTCCGCGGTGATCCGGCGGACCTCCCGCAGCCACGCGTCCGGGCCCTCGATGACGCCGCCCTCGCCCTGGACGACCTCCAGGATCACCGCGGCGGGCTCGGTCAGACCGCTGCTCGGGTCGGTCAGGAAGTTCTCCAGGAGCCGCGCCGACAGCTCCCCGGACTGCGGTGCGCCGACCCCGAACGGGCAGCGGTACGCGTACGGGAACGGGATCCGCGTCACCGGCAGCGCGTCCGCGCCGACCGTGGAGCGCATCCGCGCGGGCCCGGACACGGCCGAGGCGCCGACGGTCATGCCGTGGTAGGCGCCGCTGAACGCGACCACGCCGCGCCGCCCGGTCGCCGCCTGCGCCAGCTTGATCGCGGCCTCCACGGCGTCCGTGCCGGCCGGGCCGCAGAAGTGCAGCCGCGCCTCGTCGCGAAGGCCGCCGGGCAGCCGGGACAGCAACTCGTCGGAGAACGCGTCCTTCTGCGGCGTGATCATGTCGAGCGCGTGCAGCGGAACACCGGAGTCCAGGTCGGCCCGGAGCGCCGCCACCACGTCGGGGTGGTTGTGCCCGAGCGCCAGCGTCCCGGCGCCGGACAGGCAGTCGATGTACGTACGGCCGTCGGCGCCCGTGACCTGCGCGCCGAGCGCGCGCACCGGGGCGACCGGCAGCGTGCGGGCGTAGGTGCGGGCGGCGGACTCGCGGCGCTCCTGCCGGGTGAGCAGCTGGTCGAGCAGCTCGGGGGACGTGTCCTCGTGGGACGTGCCCCGGTCGGGAGTGCCCGTGGGGGAGGTGACCTCGTAGGGGGTGTCGAGGCTCATGAGACGGTGCCCTTCGGTGCCGCGAACTCCTGGAAGGCGATGGCCTTCTCGACCGGGTAGGCCTCGCGGCCCAGGAGCTCGGCGATGATGTACGAGTTGCGGTAGGCGCCCATGCCCAGGTCGGGGCTGGTGATGGAGTGCGTGTGCACGCCCGCGTTCTGCAGGAACACGCCGCGCCCGGTGGTGTCGATGCTGTAGTTCCGCGCCACGTCGAAGCGGCCCTGGCCGTCGAAGCACAGCCGCTCGCGTATCGGGTCGAGGAACTCCGGCACCCGGTAGCGGTAGCCGGTCGCGAGGATCAGGCCCTCGGTGCGCAGCCGGAAGTCCTCGCCCTGCTCCTCCTGGCGCAGGCCGAGCAGGTACTCGCCGTTCTCGTAAGTCGCCGTTTCGAGCGCGGTGTTGGTCAGCAGGCGGGTCGGGACGGGGCCCTTGACGTTCTTCTCGTAGAGCAGGTCGAAGATCGTGTCGATGAGGTCCCCGTCGATGCCCTTGAACAGGCCCTTCTGGCCGCGCTCCAGGCGGTAGCGGGTCTCCTCGGGCAGCGCGCGGAAGTAGTCGATGTACTCCGGGGAGGTCATCTCGAGCGTCAGCTTGGTGTATTCGAGCGGGAAGAACCGCGGGGAGCGCGTCACCCAGTTGAGGCGGTAGCCGTACTCGTCGATGGAGCCGAGCAGGTCGAGGTAGATCTCGGCGGCGCTCTGCCCGCTGCCGACCAGGGTGATCGACTTCTTCTTCACCAGCTCCTGCTTGGCGTGCAGGTAGCGGGAGTTGTGGATGAAGTCCCCGCCGAGCCCCTCGCAGGCCTCCGGCACGTACGGCGGGGTGCCGGTGCCGAGGACGAGGTGCCGGGTGCGGAAGACGTCCCCGGCGGAGGTGCGGACGACGTACAGCGCGTCCGCGTCCTCGTACGACACCTCCGTGACCGTCGTGCTGAAGCGGACGGACGTCAGCTGGGCGGCGGCCCAGCGGCAGTAGTCGTTGTACTCGGTGCGCAGCGGATAGAAGTTCTCGCGGATGTAGAACGAGTACAACCGCCCCGATTCCTTCAGGTACTTGAGGAAGGAGTACGGCGAGGTCGGATCGGCCAGGGTGACCAGGTCCGACATGAACGGCGTCTGCAGGTGCGCGCCCTCCAGGAACATCCCGGAGTGCCAGTCGAAGTCCGGCTTGGAGTCGAGGAACAGGGCGTTCAGCTCGTCGAGCGGCTCGGTCAGACAGGCCAGGCCCAGGTTGAAGGGGCCGAGGCCGATACCGATCAGGTCGTACGGCTCGCGGTTCTCACGAGGCGTCTCGTGGGGCGTCTCACGAGGCTCGGACAAGGGAGTCTCCCAGATACTGCTCGGCGTGGCCCGCGATCAGATCGAGGACTGCGGCGATGTCGGCGGTGGTGGTCTCGGGGTTGAGGAGGGTGAACTTCAGGTAGTGCCGCCCGCCCGCCTTGGTCCCGGCGACGATCGCGTCCCCGGAGGCGAACAGGGCTTTACGGGCATGCAGGTTGGCGCGGTCGATCTCGGCCGGGTCGGTGATGTCCTGCGGGATGTAGCGGAAGACCAGCGTGGACAGCTGGGGCTCCACGACGACGTCGTAGCGCGGGTCGAGGGCGAGCAGCCGCCAGCCGTCCGCGGCGAGGTCGCACACCTCGTCGAAGAGCTGCCCGATGCCGTCGGCGCCCATGATCCGCAGCGTCAGCCACAGCTTCAGCGCGTCGAACCGGCGGGTGGTCTGCAGCGACTTGTCCACCTGGTTCGGTATCCGCTCGGCGACGGTCCGCCGCGGGTTCAGATAGTCCGCGTGGTACGTGGCGTGCCGCAGCGTCTCCCGGTCGCGGACCAGGACGGCGGACGAACTCACCGGCTGGAAGAAGGACTTGTGGTAGTCGACGGTGACGGAGTCGGCCCGCTCGATACCGTCGAGCAGGTGCCGGTTCTTGAGCGACACCAGCAGCCCGCAGCCGTACGCGGCGTCCACGTGCAGCCAGGTGTCGTGCCGGTCGGCCAGCTCGGCGATCTCCGCCAGCGGGTCGATGGAGCCGAAGTCGGTGGTGCCGGCGGTGGCGACGATCGCCATCGGCGTGAAGCCGTCGCGGGCGCACTTCTCCAGCTCGTGGGCGAGGGCGACGGTCCGCATCCGCTTGTTGCGGTCGCAGGGCACGGCCACCACGGCGTCGGCGGGCAGGCCGAGCAGCTTCGCGGACTTCTGCACGCTGAAGTGGCTGCACTCCGAGGCGAACACCCGCAGTTTCGCCGGGTCGTCGGTCTTGCACTCCTCCCGGGCGAGCAGCAGCGCCTCCAGGTTGGACTGCGTGCCGCCGCTGGTGAACACCCCGTCGGCGGCCGGGCCGAGCCCGATGCGCCGGGCGGTCCAGTCGATCAGCCGGCGCTCGATCAGTGTGCCGCCGGCCGACTGGTCCCAGGTGTCGAGCGAGGAGTTGACGGCGCTGAGCACGGCCTCGCCGAGCACCGCGGGGATCACGACGGGGCAGTTGAGGTGGGCGAGGTAGCGCGGGTGGTGGAAGTAGACGGCGTCGCGCAGGTAGGTCTCTTCCAGCTCGTCCAGAGCGGCGGACGGGTCGTGCAGCGGGCGGTCCAGGTCCACGGCGTCGATGGTGGGGGCGAGCGCCTCCGGGGTGATCCCGGTGAACGGACCCTCGACTGTGGAGAGTCGGGTCGCGACACGGTCGGCGCCTTCGGCGATGCAGCGGCGGTAGGCCTCCGCGTTCAGGCCGTTGAGCAGATGAGACCTGGGCGCGAGGAGACTCATGAACGGTCCTCCCAAAAGGGGACGTTGGGCCATGCCCGTACGGGCGGGCACGGCTCGAGGCAGTGGGCTTAGGTTAGCCTAACCTTAAGTCGCTTCTCCACGGCAGGGTCATAGCGTCACTCCGCCACCGGGGGGCGCGCCAGGGGCGCTCGGGCGCACGTAAGGGGCGTTCCGGCCAGGGGATTTGCCGAGGGCAACTGCACTTTCCGCGCACCCGTGCGGGGTCATGACGATGCCCCCGCACGGACCGTCGTACGGGGGGCATCGAGTTGGGGGGATCTTCTGTTTCTGGGGGTGCGCCTTGCTTTTCAGGGGCGCGGGCCCGTGACACATGCGGCTGACGCCGCGGGGCGCGACCAGCCACGACGGCGAAGCAGCCGGGCGGAGGCAGTCAGGGGCAGACGCTCAGCCGGAACCCTCGGCCTCGGCACGCAGTCCGTCCTCCGACAACCCCAGCCGCCAGTACCCCGTGAAACTCACGGCCCGCCGATCGAACTCCCGCTCACGGACGAGATGCCGACGCAGCGACTTGACGGTCCCGGCCTCCCCGGCGATCCACGCGTACGGCCGGGACTCGGGCAGGGAGGCGGCCCGGACCGCCTCGACGGTCCGCTCGGTCCGGTGCGCCCCGGACGCCTCCGTGACCTCGCGCACCAGCCATGTGATGTCCGCGTCGGCGGCCGTCCGCAGCTCCAGCCGGTCGTCGGCGCACGGCACTTCGAGCCACGCCTTCACGCGCAGGCCCGCCGGCAGCGACTCCAGGATCGACGCCGCGGCGGGCAGCGCCGTCTCGTCGGCCCACATCAGCAGCCACTCGGCGTCCTCGGGGAGCCGGAACCGGATGCCGTTGTTGTCCGGGCCCGTGGGGCCGAGCACCGCGACCCGGTCGCCCGGCTCGGCCCGCTCCGCCCACACGCACGCCGGACCGCCGTCCGGATGCACCGCAAAGTCGATGTCCAACTCCTCGACGGGCGTACGGCGTTGCTCCCGCGCGGTGTACGAGCGCATCACCGCACGCGTGTCGTCCGGCATCGCCCGGTACGCCGCGTACCAGCCCGCCGGGTCGCCGTCGGCCGGCGGCAGCAGCGGCTCGGACTGGCCGGGCCGCGGCAGGAACAGCGACAGGCTCTGGTCGAGGCCGCCGGAGTCGAACTCGGCGAGCTCGGGCCCGGTGAAGGTCACCCGCACGAGCGACGGCGACAGCCGCGCCACCCGCTCGACCTCCAGCCGGAACAGCCGGAACGGCGCCTGGGCGCCGGTCACTTGGCGACCTTCTTCGCGCCCTCGATGGCCTTCGCGAGGTCTTCGAGGATCGGCGCGCACTTGTCGTACGAGTAGATGGGCTCGGTGACGCGGGGGACGACCTGGCCGGCCTGTACGGCGGGCAGCTTCTTCCACGTCGGCTTCGACTTGTCGAGGTCGGCGGGCTGGATGGCCGACGTGCGGTTGTCCATCATGATGACGTCCGCGCCGTACTTGTCGACGTTCTCCCAGCTGAGCTCCTCGAAGAAGCCCTGCGCGTTCACCTTCGGCTTGACGAACTTCACGCCGAGCTCTTCGAAGTAGCGGGTGTCGGCGGCGGTTTCGGCCAGCGTGACGTAGAAGAGGTCGGCGCTGGCCGAACCGATCAGGACCTTGATCTCGGGCCGGGACTTGGATGCCTTGCGCAGGCGCTCGGCGGCCTTCTCGAAGCGGGCCTTCGCGTCGGTGACCTTCTTCGCCTTCAGGTCGGCGCCGAGCGACTCGGCCAGGTCGGCGCGGCGCTGCAGGGCCTTGGGCATCGTGGTCTCGGCGGCCCACAGAGCGACGCTGGGGGCGAGCTTCAGGATCTTGTCCTTGGACTCGTCCGGCACGTACCAGAGGGCGTCCTTCAGCCACATGTCGGTGACCAGCAACTCGGGCGCGAGCGCCGCGTACTTCTCGACGTTGAACTGGCCCCACTCGTTGCCGAGGATCTCCAGCTTGCTGATGTCCATGTCGCCGGCCTGGACGTCGGGCTTGCCGCCCTTGCCCTTGGTCGGGCCGAAGACGCCCTTGACCTCGATGCCGTAGTCGTACAGGGCGGCCGCGGTGCCGGTGAACGCCACGATGTTCTTCGGCTTCGCGTCCGCCTTCACGGTCTTGCCGCGGTCGTCCTTGAACGACCAGGGACCCTTCTCCCCGCTCCCGGCCGCCGAGCCGCCGCCCGCCTCTTTGCCGCCGCAGGCGGTGAGGAAGACGCCGAGTGACGCCACACCGCCTGCGGCGAGAAGACTGCGACGGGAGGGGCGGACGGCTCGGGACTTGGGCATGGGGAAGTCTGCTTTCGTGGCGGGAAACGCGTCTTAGGTTAACCTAACCTAAGCTGAGTCTGGCGGAGAGGCCAGCCCCGGTTTTTTAGGGGCGCGGGGAGCTGCGCGACCAGCCACGACGGCGAAGCAGACGAAAAGCGAGCGGGACCGGGCTGCGGCCCGGTGGGGGCCTGGGGCTCAACCAGTGAGCCCCAACTCCCGAGCGATCAGCATCCGCTGCACCTCACTCGTCCCCTCCCCGATCTCCAGAATCTTGGAGTCGCGCCACATCCTCGCCACGGGGAACTCGTTCATGAACCCGTACCCGCCATGGATCTGCGTGGCCTCCCGCGCGTTGTCGACCGCGATCGTCGACGAGTGCAGCTTCGCAAGCGCCGCCTCCTTCTTGAACGGCTCCCCGCGCACGAGCCGCGAGGCCGCGTCCCGCCAGGCGAGCCGTGACGTGTACGCCTTCATCTCCATGTCGGCCAGCTTGAACTGGATCGCCTGGTTGTCCCCGATGGGCCGCCCGAAGGCCCGCCGCTCCTTCGCGTACGCCACCGACTCGTCCACGCAGCCCTGCGCGAGTCCCGTCGCGAGCGCGGCGATCGCGATCCGGCCCTCGTCCAGGATCCGCAGGAACTGCGCGTACCCGCGGCCCTCCTCGCCGAGCAGGTTCGCCACCGGAACGCGCACGTCGGCGAAGGACAGCTCCCGGGTGTCCGAGGCGTTCCAGCCCACCTTCGAGTACGGCGCCGCCACCGTGAAGCCCGGCGTGCCCGACGGCACGATGATCGACGAGATCAGCGGCCTGCCGTCGTCGGTGCGCCCGGTCACGGCGGTGACCGTCACCAGACCCGTGATGTCCGTACCGGAGTTGGTGATGAAGCACTTCGTGCCGTTGATCACCCACTCGTCGCCGTCCCGCACCGCCGTCGTCCGCGTGCCGCCCGCGTCCGAGCCGCACTCCGGTTCCGTCAGGCCGAACGCGCCGAGCAGCTCGCCCGAGCACATCCGCGGCAGCCACTCCCGCTTCTGCTCCTCGGTGCCGAAGCGGAACACCGGCATCGCGCCGAGCGACACCCCGGCCTCCAGGGTGATCGCCACCGAGGAGTCGACCCGCGCCAGCTCCTCCAGGGCGATGCCGAGGGCGAGATAGTCCCCGCCCATGCCGCCGTACTCCTCGGGGAACGGCAGCCCGAACAGGCCCATCCGCCCCATCTCACGGACGATCTCGTACGGGAATTCGTGCCGCTCGTAGAAATCGCCGATCTTGGGCGCGACCACGTCGTGGGCGAACTCCTCGACGGTGCGCCGGAGTTCCTCGTGCTCGGCGGAGAGCCGGTGGTCCAGGGACATCGTGGTCACTCCTCGTTCTCAGGGGCGGCCTTGTGGGCCTCGGAGGTCTGCTGCTGTCGTCCGGCGGCCCGGAGGGGTGACTCCGGCTGGTCCGCCGCGGCCCCCGCGAGGGCCCGGACGGTGCGGGACGGGCTCGGTCGGCCCAGATGCCCCGCGAGCCACACGCTGGTGGCGGTGAGTGCGGCGAGGTCGACCCCGGTCTCGATGCCGAGGCCGTGCAGCATCCACACCAGGTCCTCGGTGGCGAGGTTCCCGGTGGCGCTCTTCGCGTACGGGCAGCCGCCGAGCCCGCCCGCCGACGCGTCCACCGTGGTCACGCCGTGCCGCAGCGCGGCCAGGGTGTTGGACAGCGCCTGGCCGTACGTGTCGTGGAAGTGCACGCCGATCATGTCCGCGCCGACGCCGGTCTCGGCGAGCCCGGTCAGCAGGGCGTCGACATGGCCCGGCGTCGCCACGCCGATGGTGTCGCCGAGGCTCAGCTCGTCACAGCCGAGCTCCGTCAACTCCTTGGCCACGCGCACCACTTGGCCGATCGGCACCGGGCCTTCCCAGGGGTCGCCGAAGCACATCGACAGATAGCCGCGGACATGCACGCCGGCGTCCTTCGCCCGCGCCACGACCGGCTCGAACATCGCCAGCGACTCGGCCACCGTGCGGTTGAGGTTGCGCCGCGCGAAGGTCTCCGTGGCGGAACCGAAAACGGCGATGCGGCGGGCGCCCAGCGCCAGGGCCCGGTCGAGGCCGCGCTCGTTCGGCACAAGGACCGGCAGGTGGACGCCCTCGATGTCCTGGAGCTGCGGGAACAGCTCCTCGGCGTCGGCGAGTTGGGGCACCCACTTGGGGTGCACGAAACTCGTCGCCTCGACCGTGCTGAGCCCGGCCGCGGCCAGCCGGTGCACGAACTCCGCCTTGACGGCCGTCGGCACCGTCGCCTTCTCGTTCTGCAGCCCGTCCCGCGCGCCCACCTCATGGATCCGCACCCGCGCGGGAAGCCCGGGGGAGGGGACGGTCATGGGAAGGGCCGAGGGGCCGGGGTGGCCGGCCTCGGGGGCGGTCGTGCGCTCGGAGGTCATCGTCCCGCCTCCTCGCCCGTCGAGCTCGGGCCGGCTGCCGCGTCCTCGCCCGGCTCCTCGTCCGGGGCGACTACCGCGAGCACCTGGTCCATGGCGACCGTCGTACCGGGCGTGACGTCCAACTCGGTGACCGTGCCCGCGTGCGGGGCCGAGATGACGTGCTCCATCTTCATCGCCTCGACCACCAACAGGCTCTGCCCGGCGGCCACTTGGTCACCCACGGCCACCTTCACGACCGTGACCGTGCCGGGCATCGGGGCCGTCATCGCGTCCACCCCGGCGTGCGCCGCCCCGGTGAGCGACGCCGCCACCCGGTCGTACGACTGCACATGCCAGGCGTCGCCGTCCCGGCCCAGCCACTCGCCCGCGCGGTGGAAGGAGTGCGTGACGCCGTCCAGCGTGACCGTCACCCGGTCCTGGGCGACGCGGGCGCCCTCGTCGCTCACCGCGCGGGTGACCGGCTCCAGGCCCGGCACGCGCAGGTCGAAGCCGAGCGGGGCGGGCGTGCCCCCGAGCCGCCAGCCGGACGGCACCGAGAACGGGTCGACCCAGCCGCCGCCGCGCGGGGCCAGCTCCTCCCGGCGCACGGCGGCCGCCGCCTCGTACACCTCGTCCGGCACCTGCGAATCGACCAGCTCGTCCGCGACCCGCTCGACCAGGCCCGTGTCCAACTCCCCTGCCACCACGGCCGGGTGGGCCAGGAGGCGGCGCAGGAAGCCCGCGTTGGTCGGCACGCCGAGCGTGACCGTGCGGCCGAGGGCGGCGCGCAGGCGGCGCAGCGCGGTGGCCCGGTCCGGGCCGTACGCGATCACCTTGGAGAGCATCGGGTCGTAGAGGCTGCCGATCTCGGTGCCTTCGGTGAGGCCCGAGTCCGTCCGCACCCCGTCGCCCTGCGGTTCGTGCAGCGCCAGGACCGTGCCGCCCGAGGGCAGGAACCCGCGGGCCGGGTCCTCGGCGCAGATCCGCGCCTCCACGGCGTGCCCGCTGAGCGTGATCTCGTCCTGCCCGAACGGGAGTTGCTCGCCCGCGGCGACCCGCAGCTGCCACTCCACCAGGTCGATCCCGGTGATCAGCTCGGTGACCGGGTGCTCCACCTGGAGACGGGTGTTCATCTCCATGAAGTAGTACGCCGAGGGGTCGTCGCCCGGGACGATGAACTCCACCGTGCCCGCGCCGACATAGCCGCAGGAGCGGGCCGCCTGCACCGCGGCCTCGCCCATCGCCGCGCGCGTGGCCTCGTCGAGCAGGACGGAGGGGGCCTCCTCGATGATCTTCTGGTGGCGGCGCTGCAGGGAGCACTCGCGCTCGCCGAGATGCACCACGTTCCCGTGCCGGTCGGCGAGGACCTGGATCTCGATGTGCCGGGGCCGGTCCACCCAGCGCTCCACGAGCAGCGTGTCGTCCCCGAAGGAGGCGCGGGCCTCGCGGCGGGCCGAGGCGATCTCCTCCAGGAGCGCCGACTCCAGACGCGTGAGCCGCATGCCCTTGCCGCCGCCGCCCGCCGAGGGCTTGAACAGCACGGGCATGCCGATCTCCCGTGCCGCCGCGGCCAGTTCGGCGTCGCTGAGGCCCGAGCCCGAGGAGCCGGGGACCACCGGGACGCCGGCGGCGCGCACGGTCTCCTTGGCGCGGATCTTGTCGCCCATCAGGGAGATCGCGTCGGCGGGCGGGCCGATGAAGGTCAGCCCCGCCTCGGTGCAGGCCCGGGCGAAGCCGGCGTTCTCGGCGAGGAAGCCGTAGCCGGGGTGGACGGCCTGGGCGCCGGTGCGGACGGCCGCCTCCAGGAGCCGCTCCACCGACAGATAGCTCTCGGACGCGGCGGGCGGCCCGATGCGCACCGCCGTGTCCGCCTCGCGCACATGCCGGGCGTCCGCGTCCGCGTCGCTGAACACGGCCACCGAGCGCACCCCGAGCTCGCGCAGCGTGCGGATCACCCGGACCGCGATCTCGCCGCGGTTGGCGACGAGCACCGTGTCGAACATCGGCGCCGCGGGCGCGGGCACGGATCCGAGGGCCTGGGGCGTCGAGGCCGAGGTCGAAGCCGAGGGAGCCGAGGAAGTCGTGGGCGTGGAAGTCATGGTCCTCACATCCGGAAGACGCCGAAGCCGGGCGCCGCGTCGCTCTTCTCGGGCAGGGGGGCGTTGGCGCAGGCCGTCAGGGCGAGCCCGAGCACCTGGCGGGTCTCCAACGGGTCGATCACGCCGTCGTCCCAGAGGCGGGCCGTCGCGTAGTAGGCGTTGCCCTGTGTCTCGTACTGGGCGCGGATCGGGTCCTTGAAGGACTCCTCGTCCTCGGCGGGCCAGCTCTCGCCGCGGGCCTCCAGCTGGTCCCGCTTGACCGTCGCGAGCACCGACGCCGCCTGCTCGCCGCCCATCACGGAGATCTTGGCGCTCGGCCACATCCACAGGAACCGCGGGGAATAGGCCCGGCCGCACATCGAGTAGTTGCCCGCGCCGTACGAACCGCCGATGACGACCGTCAGCTTCGGCACGCGCGTGGTGGCCACCGCCGTGACCATCTTGGCGCCGTGCTTGGCGATGCCGCCCGCCTCGTAGTCCTTGCCGACCATGAAGCCCGAGATGTTCTGCAGGAACAGCAGCGGGATGCCGCGCTGGTCGCACAGCTCGATGAAGTGCGCGCCCTTCTGGGCGGATTCGGAGAACAGGATGCCGTTGTTGGCGACGATCCCGACCGGGTGGCCGTGGATCCGGGCGAAGCCGGTGACCAGCGTCGTCCCGTACTCCGCCTTGAACTCCTGGAAGCGGGAGCCGTCCACCACGCGCGCGATGACCTCCCGGACGTCGTACGGCGTGCGCGAGTCGACCGGCACCGCGCCGTACAGGCCGTACGGATCGACCTTCGGCTCCTCCGGGGCCGTCACCGTCCAGGGGAGCTCGGCGCGCGCGGGGAGCGTCGCCGCGATGTTCCGCACGATGCGCAGCGCGTGCGCGTCGTCCTCCGCCAGGTGGTCCGTCACGCCGGAGACGCGCGAGTGCACCTCGCCGCCGCCCAGCTCCTCGGCGGTCACCACCTCGCCGGTGGCCGCCTTCACCAGGGGCGGGCCGCCCAGGAAGATCGTGCCCTGGCCGCGCACGATCACCGCTTCGTCGCTCATCGCCGGGACATAGGCGCCGCCCGCCGTGCACGAGCCGAGGACCGCGGCGATCTGCGGGATGCCCCTGCCGGACATCTGCGCCTGGTTGTAGAAGATCCGCCCGAAGTGCTCGCGGTCCGGGAACACCTCGTCCTGCATCGGCAGGAAGGCGCCGCCCGAGTCCACGAGGTAGATGCAGGGGAGGCGGTTCTCCAGCGCCACCGCCTGCGCGCGGAGGTGCTTCTTGACCGTCATCGGGTAGTACGTGCCGCCCTTGACCGTGGCGTCGTTGGCCACGATCACGCACTCGCGGCCCGAGACGCGGCCGATGCCGGCGATCACTCCGGCCGCGGGGGCGTCCCCGCCGTACATCCCGTCCGCCGCCAGCGGGGCCAGCTCCAGGAACGGGGAGCCGGGGTCGAGCAGTGTGTCCACGCGGTCCCGGGGGAGCAGCTTTCCGCGCGCCACGTGCCGGGCGCGCGCCTTCTCGCCGCCGCCCGCCTCGGCCCGCGCGAGCTTCTCGCGCAGCTCCTCGACGAGCGCGCGATGTGCCGCCTCGTTGGCCCGCCAGGCCTCCGACGCGGGATCCGCCCCGCTCGTCAGCTCCGGTGCCTGCTGCATCGCCTGAGCCCCCTTGCCCGTACGACGTACGACGTTAATGACCGTTAACCCGTGTCCACCAGGTTAACGACCGCTAACCGCCCTGTCTAGAATGAATCCATGAGCGCCACCAGCGCGGCCCCGACGCGCCGCGAGCAGATCCTCAAGGAGGCCGCCCGCCTCTTCGCCGAGCGTGGGTTCCACGGCGTCGGCGTCGACGAGATAGGGGCCGCGGTGGGCATCAGCGGCCCCGGTCTCTACCGCCACTTCGCGGGCAAGGACGCGATGCTCGCCGAGCTCCTCGTCGGCATCAGCGGCCGCCTCCTGACCGGCGGGAAGCTGCGCGCGGCCGAGGCGCGGGAGAGCGGGGACGCGGCCGAGGTCCTGCTCGACTCCCTGATCGAGGGCCACATCGACTTCGCCCTCGACGACCGCCCGCTCATCACCCTGCACGACCGCGAGCTGGACCGGCTGCGCGACAGCGACCGCAAGCTGGTCCGCCAACTGCAGCGGCAGTACGTGGAGTTGTGGGTCGAGGTCGTGCGGGACGTCTACCCGAAGATGCTGGAGTCGGAGGCGCGCGCGACCGTGCACGCGGTCTTCGGTCTGCTCAACTCGACGCCGCACCTCAGCCGTCCGGGCCCGCTGCCCGGCCGCTCCGGCATGGCGAAGCTGCTGCACCGCCTGGCCAAGGGCGCCTTCGCCGCCGCGGCGTCCAACGGCGCTGGTTGAGTCACGGCCGCTCTCCACGCCAGGCCCAGGGTGTGAGCCGTTCCGCAGTTCGTCCGCTCTGGACAGCCTTGGAGACCCCCGAGTAACTTAAGTCTGAGCAAGCGCTTAGCCAGCGTGCCGTGGGCGTGCGCCGAAGCACTGTGCCGAGGCACCGCACCGCAGCGACCCGAGCCAGACGACCAGGAGGCCGACCGTGCGCCGTACCGTTTTCAATGAGGACCACGAGGCGTTCCGGGAGACCCTGCGCGCCTTCATCGAGACCGAGGTCGTCCCGGTCTACGACGAGTGGTTCGAGGCCGGCCAGGCGCCCCGCGACTTCTACTACAAGCTCGGCGAGCTGGGTGTCTTCGGCATCCGCGTGCCCGAGGAGTACGGCGGCGCGGGCATCGACTCGCACAAGTTCGAGGCCGTCATGTACGAGGAGACCGCCCGCGCCGGCGTCTCCTTCGGCGGCTCCGGCGTGCACGTGCTGCTCGGCCTGCCGTACATCCAGATGCTCGCCACCGACGAGCAGAAGAAGCGCTACCTGCCGAAGTTCGTCACCGGCGAGGAGATGTGGGCCCTCGCGATGACCGAGCCGGGCACCGGCTCCGATCTCGCGGGCATGAAGACCACCGCCAAGCTCTCCGAGGACGGCACGCACTACGTCCTCAACGGCGCCAAGACCTTCATCACCGGCGGCGTCCACGCCGACAAGGTCATCGTCTGCGCCCGCACGTCCGCGCCGACCGCCGAGGACCGCCGCTTCGGCATCTCGCTGTTCGCCGTCGACACCAAGGCCGAGGGCTACTCGGTGGGCCGCAAGCTGGACAAGCTCGGCCTGAAGACGTCCGACACCGCCGAGCTGGCCTTCGTCGACGTGAAGGTGCCCGTCGAGGACCTGCTCGGCGAGGAGAACAAGGGCTTCTACTACCTGGGCCAGAACCTGCCCTCCGAGCGCTGGGGCATCGCCTTCGGCGCGTACGCGCAGGCCAAGGCCGCCGTCCGGTTCGCCAAGGAGTACGTGCAGGACCGCACGGTCTTCGGCAAGACCGTCGCGTCCTTCCAGAACACCAAGTTCGAACTGGCCGCCTGCCAGGCCGAGGTGGACGCCGCCGAGGCCGTCGCCGACCGTGCCCTCGAGGCCCTGGACGCCGGTGAGCTGACGCCCGCCGAGGCCGCCTCCGCGAAGCTGTTCTGCACCGAGGTCGCGCACCGCGTCATCGACCGCTGCCTCCAGCTGCACGGCGGCTACGGCTTCATGAACGAGTACCCGATCGCCCGCCTGTACGCGGACAACCGCGTCAACCGCATCTACGGCGGCACCAACGAGGTCATGAAGATGATCATCGCGAAGGACATGGGTCTGTGACCCAGGCGCTCGACGCCCTGCTCGATCTGCTCGACCTGGAGCAGATCGAGCGGGACATCTTCCGGGGCAGCTCGCGTTCGGCGATCGTGCCCCGGGTGTTCGGCGGACAGGTCGCGGCCCAGGCCCTGATCGCCGCCGGGCGCACGGTGCCGGAAGGGCGCGCGGCGCACTCGCTGCACGCCTACTTCCTGCGCCCCGGCGACCCGGGCGCCCCGATCGTCTACACGGTCGACCGCATCCGCGACGGCCGGTCCTTCACCACGCGCCGCGTGGTGGCGGTCCAGCACGGCCAGCCGATCTTCCACCTCTCCTCGTCCTTCCAGGAGTACGAGGAGGGCCTGGAGCACCAGTTGGCGATGCCCGCGGCGCCCGACCCGGAGTCGCTGCCCACCGCCGCCGAGATGCTGCCCCGGCACCTCCCGGCCGAGGTGGCCGACCGTCTCCTGGAGGCCCGCGCGGCCGTCGACCTGCGGTACGTCGACACCCCGCCGTGGGGCAGCGTCGGCAGCCCTCGCCCGCCGCGCTCCCAGGTCTGGTTCCGCACCAACGGCAAGCTCGCCGACGACCCTCTGCTGCACGTCTGCCTGGCCACGTACGTCTCCGACATGACGCTGCTCGACTCGGTCCTGCTCGCCCACGGGCGCGGCGGCTGGGCGGTCGGCGACGTGGTGGGCGCCTCCCTCGACCACGCGATGTGGTTCCACCGCCCGTTCCGCGCGGACGAGTGGCTGCTGTACGACCAGGAGTCGCCGTCGGCCTCCGGCGGGCGCGGGCTCGGCCAGGCCGGGATCTACACGCAGGACGGGCGCCTGGCGATCTCCGTCATCCAGGAGGGCGTGGTGCGGGTGCCGCGCGGTGCCTGAACTCGGTTGTACGAGAACTGACATCTGTACGAGAACTGACATCGGCCTCCACGCGCGCGTGGAGGCCGATGTGGTTCACGCCGGGGTGAGCCCCTTTGGTCACGCCGGGCTGAGCCCGGCCGAGTCCAGCAGGTACGCCGTCATCGGGTCGTAGAAGCGCGGGTCGGTGACGTGGTCGTCGAGCGGGACGACCACCTGGACCGTGCCCTCGGCCTCGCCGATGAACAGCGCCGGGTCGTTGCAGTCCGCGTACCCGACCGCGTCCAGGCCGCGCTGGCCCGCGCAGCCCGCCCAGCCGTGGTCGGCGACGACCAGGTCGGGCTGGGGGCGGCCCTCGCGCTCCAGGCCGTCGAGGATCGCCTTCATCGGCTCGGGGGAGTGGGTGTGCCACAGCGTGGCGCCGCGCTCCAGGACCGCCACGTCGGCGAACTGGAAGACATAGCCCTCGTCGGCGGTGAGGCCGCCGGGGATCACCACGATCTCGCAGCCGGCCGCGCGCAGGGCCGCCGCCGTCGCGCGGTGCACGTCGAGCAGCCCGCCCGGGTGGCCGGTCGCGAACAGGACGGACTCCTTGCCCGCGGCGGCCTTGCGCAGCCGCGCCGCCATCCGCTCCAGGGCGTCGACCGTCAGCTCCGGGTCGATGGTGTCCTGGCCCGTGCGGTGCTCCGGGTCGTCGACCACGCCGCACCGCTCGGCCATCACCGCGAGCACGTCCTGCTCGTCGGTCCAGCGGTCGCCGAGCTCCAGGCCCAGCCAGTAGTAGCGGTCGCCGTTCGCCAGCTTGCGGTAGTGGGAGAGGTTGTTGTCGCGGGGTGTGGCGACGTCACCGGCGATACGGGTGCGGACGAGGTGGTCGACGAGTGCGGCACGGCTGGGTATCGGCATGACCCCCATTGTGCCGTCGGGAGGGCGCGGCCGGGCCCGTCGTCCTGAAGCCCGGACCGGCGCGGTGCAGCGAAAAACCGCACCTATAGGGGGCGGAAATCGCCACCTATAGGTGCCCAACGGACGGAACCAGCCGTTCCGTCAGAGGTTCCGCAGCGCGAACCACAACTCCATACGCACATCCGGATCGTCCAGATCCGTTTCCAGCAGCACGGCACAGCGCCCGATCCGCTGCCGCACCGTGTTCCGGTGCACGCCGAGCGCCGTGGCCGTACGGTCCCAACTCCCGTGCAGCGACAGCCAGGTGCGCAGCGTCTCCACCAGCGCCGGATTCCCGGCGACCGGATCGAGCAGCACGCGCGCGTGCGCCTCGGCCTCGGCGGGCGCGACGAGCGCGGCGAGCCCCGACTCCCGGTCCCGCACCAGCGGCGCCCGCGTCACCTCCGCCCGCCGCAGCGCCCGCGCCGCCCGCGCGTCGGCCACCGCGAGACCGGCCACGTCGGCGGGCGCGGACACCCCGAGCGTCCAGCCGGGCGGCGGCTCCAGGTCGTGGTCGGCGGGCACGAGCAGCCGTACGACGTCGGTGTCCGGGTCGTCCTCCGCCGGGTCGACCAGGGGCGTGCCGAGGGACACCGCGAGCGCCGAGGCCGACGGCGGGGTCCGCTCCGCGCGGGACGGCAGCACGCGCGCGTGCACGACCCGCCACGCCGCACTGCCCAGCAGGGCGCCCGCCCGCTCCGGCGCCGCGCCGAGCAGCAGCCGCACAAGGGCCGCCGAACGGGCCGCCTCCGACGCGCTCTGGTGCTCACCGGCGAGCAGCGAGAGCAGCACCACCGCGGCCCCCGTGATGGTGTGGTCGCCCGCCGCGCGGTGCTCGGTCGCCACCCCGAGCGCGAAGCCGCGCCCGCCGCCCAGGGCGTACGCCGTGAGGTGGGCGGGCCCGGCCGTGTCCGCCGCCGACGTGGGTGCTCCCGGCGTGGCGCGGCGCACCACGGCGGTCAGTTCGCGCAGCGCCGTACGGGCCGCCTCCCCGGTGCGCCCGGCGGACTGCAGCTCGGTGCCCTCCGGGCCGTACAGGAACGCCGCTCCGCCGAGGCGGGCGGCGAGCTGCCGCAGGACCGCCTGGACCGGGTCGGGGCGGGCCGCCGCCGTGGCGAGGCCCTGCTGCGCCTCGGCCACCCGGCGCAGCTCCGCGTGCCGCGCCTCCGCCATCAGCCGCCACACCGCGCGGGCCACACCGCTGAACGTCGTCCGCGGCGGCACCTCGACCAGCGGCAGGCCGTGCCGGTCGCAGGCCTCGACCAGGGCGGGCGGCACCGTGTCGTGCACCGGCGCCACACCGAAGCCGAGCGCGACCGTGCCCGCCGCGACGACCCGCGCCACATACGCGTCCAGGTCCCCGTCCCCCGCCTCCCCGATGTGCACCCCTGCCGTCAGGAGCAGTTCGCCGCCCAGCAGGTACGGGGACGGGTCGGCCAGTTCGGAGGTGTGCGCCCAGTGCACGACGGTGCCCGCCTCGCGCGCGTCGGGGCCGGCGATCTGGCGCAGGCCGAGCGCGTCCAGGTCGAGCAGCGCGGAGAGCGCCACCGGCGCCACGGGCGGGGCCGATGGTGTGCTGGAGGACGGGGTCACCGGAGTGGACATGAGGAGTGGACGTTCCCTCCAGTCATGATGCGAGAAGTGGAGGAAACGTACACTTCAGCGTCGCATTCCGGCCACCTAGGGTCGTGCCGACCAGGCGCCGCGGGTACGGGCGGATGTCCCCGCGGCCGGTCACCTCTTCACCCCCACGCAACTGCACGACACGCCACCGAGGTGCGCTAAGGAGGGCCGCATGGCCGTCGACTACACAGTGATCGTCATCTATCTCGTCGGCATGCTCGCCATGGGCTGGTGGGGCATGCGCCGCGCCAAGTCCAAGAGCGAGTTCCTGGTCGCCGGGCGCCGCCTCGGACCGTGGTTCTACTCCGGCACCATGGCCGCGATCGTCCTCGGCGGCGCCTCCACGATCGGCGGCGTCGGCCTGGGCTACCAGTACGGCCTCTCCGGCGCCTGGATGGTGTTCACCATCGGCCTCGGCATCCTGGCCCTGTCGGTCTTCTTCTCGGCCCGCATCGCGCGCCTGAAGGTCTACACCGTCTCCGAGATGCTCGACCTGCGCTACGGGGGCCGCGCGGGCGTCATCTCCGGCGTCGTCATGTGGGCGTACACGCTGATGCTCGCGGTCACCTCGACCATCGCCTACGCGACGATCTTCGACGTCCTCTTCGACATGGACCGCGCCCTCGCGATCGTCCTGGGCGGCACCATCGTGATCGCCTACTCCACGCTCGGCGGCATGTGGGCGATCACGCTCACCGACATGGTGCAGTTCGTCGTCAAGACCATCGGCGTGCTGCTCCTGCTGCTGCCCATCGCCGTGATCAAGGCCGGCGGCTTCGGCGAGCTGCAGGCCGAGCTGCCCACCTCGTACTTCGACCCGCTGGGCATCGGCGGCGAGACGATCTTCACGTACGTGCTGATCTACACGTTCGGCATGCTCATCGGGCAGGACATCTGGCAGCGCGTCTTCACCGCCCGCAGCGACAAGGTCGCGCGCCTCGGCGGCGCCGCCGCGGGCACGTACTGCCTGGTCTACGCGATCGCCGGCGCCGTCATCGGCACCGCCGCCAAGGTCATGTACCCGAACCTGGAGAGCGCCGACTCCGCGTTCGCCACCATCGTCAAGGACGAACTGCCCATGGGCGTGCGCGGACTGGTGCTCGCCGCCGCGCTCGCCGCCGTGATGTCCACGTCGTCCGGCGCGCTCATCGCCTGCGCCACCGTCGCCAACAACGACATCTGGTCCCGGCTGCGCGGCGCCGTGAAGGCGCCCGGCAAGGACGACGAGCCGCACGACGAGGTCAAGGGCAACCGCCTGTTCATCCTGATCATGGGCGTCGCGGTCGTCGTCATCTCGATCGTCCTCAACGACGTGGTGCAGGCCCTGACCGTGGCCTACAACCTGCTCGTCGGCGGACTGCTCGTGCCGATCCTCGGCGGCCTCGTCTGGCGCCGCGGCACCGCGGCCGGAGCCCTCGCCTCCGTCGCCGCCGGCGGCATCTCCGTCATCGGCCTCATGGGGTACTACGGCATCCTCGCCACCCAGCCCATCTACTACGGCCTGCTGGCGTCGCTCGTCGTGTACGTCGTCGTCTCCCTGGCCACCCCGCCCACCGACGCGGCCGTGCTCGCCGCCTGGCGGGAGCGCCTCGCGGGCCGCGCCGAAGAGCCCGACGAGACCCCGGCCAAGGCCGTGACCAGCGCCTGAACCCGCGCGCGGCCCACTGTCAGTGGGCCGCGCAACACTTGGAAACCGACCCCGCAAGCAGGAGGAAAAACGACCATGTCCAGCGCCGAGACCCCGACCCCCCGCGGCCCCGTCGACTCCTCCCGCATCCCGCGCTACGCGGGCCCGGCGACGTACGCGCGCCTGCCCCGGCTCGACGAGGTCGGCGGGAAGACGGACGTCGCGGTCGTGGGCGTGCCGTTCGACACCGGCGTCTCGTACCGGCCGGGCGCCCGCTTCGGCGGCAACGCCATCCGCGAGGCCTCCCGCCTGCTGCGGCCGTACAACCCGGCGCAGGACGCCTCCCCGTTCGCGCTCGCCCAGGTCGCGGACGCGGGCGACATAGCGGCCAACCCCTTCAACATCAACGAGGCGGTGGAGACCATCGAGGCCGCCGCCGACGACATCCTGGGCAGCGGCGCCCGCATGATGACCCTCGGCGGCGACCACACCATCGCCCTGCCGCTGCTCCGCTCGGTCGCGAAGAAGCACGGCCCGGTCGCGCTGCTCCACTTCGACGCCCACCTGGACACCTGGGACACGTACTTCGGCGCGGAGTACACCCACGGCACCCCGTTCCGCCGGGCCGTCGAGGAGGGCATCCTCGACACCGAGGCCCTGTCCCACGTCGGCACCCGCGGCCCGCTCTACGGCAAGCAGGACCTGACGGACGACGAGAAGATGGGCTTCGGCATCGTCACCTCCTCGGACGTCTACCGCCGCGGCGCGGACGAGGTGGCGGACCAGCTCCGCCAGCGCATCGGCGACCGCCCGCTGTACATCTCGATCGACATCGACTGCCTCGACCCGGCCCACGCCCCGGGCACCGGCACCCCCGAGGCGGGCGGCATGACCTCCCGCGAGCTCCTGGAGATCCTGCGCGGCCTCGCCTCCTGCAACCTGGTCTCGGCGGACGTCGTGGAGGTCGCCCCGGCGTACGACCACGCGGAGATCACCGCCGTAGCCGCCTCCCACACGGCGTACGAACTGACCACGATCATGTCCCGCCAGATCGCCGCGAGCCGGGAGGGGACCACCGCGTGACCCACGACCACGACCTGGAACTGCGGCCCACCCCCGCCCAGACCGAGGCGGCCCTCAACCCGCCCGACGGGCGCACCGGGGGCGACCTGGTCGTCGAGACCCTGCGCGGCCTCGGCGCCGCCACCGTGTTCGGCCTGCCCGGGCAGCACGCCCTCGGCATGTTCGACGCGCTGCGCCGCTCCGACCTCAGCTATGTCGGCCTGCGGGTGGAGAACAACGCGGGCTTCGCCGCCGACGCGTACGGACGCGTCACCGGCGAGGCCGCCCCGCTGCTGCTCTCCACCGGGCCCGGCGCGCTGATGTCGCTCGCCGCGCTGCAGGAGGCCGCCGCCGCGAGCGCCCCCGTGCTCGCGATCGGCAGCCAGGTTCCCGCGGCGGGTCTCGGCGGCGGCAGACACGGCTATCTGCACGAACTCCGCGACCAGCAGGCCTCGTTCCGGGACGTGGTCAAGTCCGTCCACACCGTCCGTACGCAGTCGCAGATCCCCTCGGCGATCGCGGCGGCCTGGGAGTCCGCGCTGACCGCGCCGCACGGACCGGTGTGGGTGGAGATCCCGCAGGACGTCCTGCTCGCCGAGACGACGCTGCCCGTCGTCACGGCGATGGACGCCACCCCGCGCGAGCTCGTGCCCCGGCCCGAACTCACCGCGGTCGCGGCCGACCTGCTGTCCAAGGCCGAGCGGCCGGCGATCGTCGCGGGCGGCGGAGTGGTGCGTTCCGACGCGGCGGGCAAGCTGCTCGCGCTCGCCGAGAAGCTGAACGCCCCGGTGGTCACGACCTTCGGCGGCAAGGGCGCCTTCCCCTGGGAGCACCCGCTGTCGCTGCAGTCCTGGATGGAGGACCGGCACACCACGGACTTCCTGGAGGACGCGGACGTCCTGCTCGTCGTCGGCTCGGGCCTCGGAGAACTCTCCTCGAACTACCACACGTTCGCCCCGCGCGGCCGGGTCGTGCAGATCGAGGCGGACGCCGGGAAGCTGGAGTCCAACCACCCCGCCCTCGGCATCCACGCGGACGCGCGCCTCGCCCTGTCCGCGCTCCTGGAGACGGTCGAGGAGCGGCCCGACCCGGAGGCGCCCGGCCGGGTCGCCGCACTGCTCGCCCAGGTCCAGGAGCGCCTGGACGGGCAGGAGTTGGCGCTCGAACGGCGGGTCCTGGCGGCCGTGCGCGAGGCCCTGCCCGCCAAGTCGCCGTCCTTCTGGGACATGACGATCCTCGCCTACTGGGCCTGGTCCGCCTGGCCCGGAGCGATGCACTCCGCCCAGGGCGCGGGCGGCCTCGGCTACGGCTTCCCCGCCGCGCTCGGCGCGGCCGTGGCCGACCCGACGCGCCCGGTCCTCGCGGTCTCCGGCGACGGCGGCGCGATGTACTCGATCGCGGAGCTCGCCACGGCCCGGCAGTACGACCTGAACGTCACCTGGCTGATCGTCGACGACGGCGGCTACGGCATCCTCCGCGAGTACATGACGGACGCCTTCGGCGAGGCCACGGCCACCGAGCTGTCCCGCCCGGACTTCGTCGCGCTCGCGGAGTCCTTCGGGGTGCCCGCGGTGCGGACGTCGGTGGAGACCCTCGCCGAGGACCTCGCCAAGTCCCTTGCGGCGCCCGGCCCTTCGGTGGTCGTGCTGCCGGCCCTGCTGAAGATGTTCGCGCCGACGCATCTGTGAGCGGCTGTCCGCACACGGAAACGCCGGGCGGGCTCATGCTGTGAGCCCGCCCGGCGCTTATTTTCAGCCCGTCCGGCGTTTGAGGACGAGCCCGCAGGGCGATCTGCGGTGCGGTGCACGGGCGGTGCGAGGTACGACTACGGCCGCAACCCCTCGCGTACGTCCTTGCGGTCCAGCTTCGCGTCGTGCGCGGCCAGCGGCTTCGCCTTCGACGGGTCGGCCTTGACGGCGGCCGGGGCGACGCCGGCCCACTCCAGGATGTCGGCGGTGGCCTTGGCCTTCTCGTCGGCGACGAGACCGGCGACGTTCGCACCGTGGTTGGCGCCGGGCGCGGTCACCACGTACGAGTCCTTGGTGCCCGGGCCCGGGCGGAACGGCTCGGCGCCCCACGGATCGTTCTGGCCGTAGACGAAGAGCATCCGCTGGGCGTTCTGCCGCACCCAGCTGTCCACGTCGCGCATCGCCGACGGGTCGAAGGACATCGGGATGTCCCGCGGCACGAAGTTGCGCGGCGGCTGGTAGCCGTAGCGCGTCAGGCCCTCCAGGTGCGGCTGCTGGATCGTGGGCGCGCCCAGCTGCGTACCCGCCTGGTAGTAGTACGGCGTGTAGTTGGCCAGGCTCTGGTCGGTGTAGGCGGACCAGCCGGAGATGGACTCGATGTAGTCGAACAGCTCCTGGTCGCTGGCCTTTTCGGCGTCCGGCACGTCGGCGCAGTCCGCCTCCAGGCTGTACTGCCAGAAGCCCCAGGCCGTGTCGAGGACGGTCGCCTCGAAGGCCTTGTCCAGGGTGCCGACGGTCTTCACCGTGTAGTCGCCGGCCGCGAGGTAGTCCGCGTACAGCTTCTGCATCGGCTCGCGGCGCACAAGCGCCTCCCGCTCGACGGCCTGCAGCGCCTCACGGCACTCCTTCGGGCCGACGGTCTCGAAGAACCGGTCGTACGCCGAGTCCTCCTTGTTGACCACGTCGTTGGGCGCGACGTACGCGACGACGCCGTCCATGTCACGCGGGTGGAAGCGCTCGTAGTACGTGGCGGTCATGCCGCCCTTCGAACCGCCGGTCGCCAGCCACTTCTTGGTGTAGATCGGCTTGAGCGCCTCGAACAGGCGGTGCTGGTCGTTCGCCGCCTGCCGGATGTCGAGCTTCGACCAGTCGGCGGGGTCGGGGCGCGACGGGCTGAAGAAGCGGTACTCCAGCGAGATCTGGTTGCCGTCCACGATCTGCGTCGGCTCGCTGCGGCGCGGGTTCGTGTTGACGTGGTAGCCGGAGGTGAAGAACACCGTCGGGCGTGATGTGTCCTTGTGCAGGACCGTCAGCCGCTGCTCGAACGTGCCCTTGGCCGGGTTGCCGTGGTCGACCGGCTGTGTGTAGCCGAGCACGAAGAAGCGGTAGCCGGGGTACGGCTTCTCCTCGATCAGGCGCATGCCCTTGATGGCGAGCAGCTGGTCCTTGATGTCGGCGCTCTCGGCCGTGGAATCGGCGGTGTCCGCCTGCGGCGCTGTCTGCGGCTGTGCGGCGGTGGCCGCGCCCGCCGCGCTCACGGTGCCTATGAGCACCACGAGCGACAGCAGCCATCTGAGTGCCTTGCGCATGCACCCTCCCCTGTGTCACGGATGTCCGCCGGAACCTATCGGAGCAACTCCTGTGGCACCAGGGGTGATTGGGGATCCTGCGGCTCAGCGGCCGGTCAGCACCCGGTCCGGTGGCGTGTCAGCGCCCGATCCGGTGGCCGGTCAGCACTGGATCCAGCGCGGCTTGAGCGAGCCGCCGCCGACCGTGCCGCTGACCCGCACGCAGCGGTGCGCGGCACGCACCGAGAGCGGCCCGGCGTACTCCCGGAACGTGCCCGAGTTGGTCACCGCGCGGTGCCCGCGGGCCTGCAGCGTGACGGACATCTTGCGGGCGCGGCCCGGCTTCTCGGCGTACGTGACGGCGCAGACGAAGCCGCTGCCCTTGAAGACGGTGACCTTGCCGGTGGAGAAGCGGAACGTCTTGATCTTGTGGCCGTGGCAGGGGCCGACGGCGGCGGCCTGCGCGACCCCGGGCCCCGCGAGGGCGAACAGGACGGCCGCGGTGAGCGTCACACAGCCGAGCACCGTGGCCCGTATCCCAGTAGGCACAGTCGCCCTCCCATCGCCCCGCCTGAACCCGTGCAGCGTACTGAAGTACGGACGCTCCCCCTACAGGGGCGGTTGCAGGAACGGCCGGAGCTTTACCCGGGGGAGGGGCAACCTCCTGAGGGCACGCGCCGTCGAACTGTCAGAGAGAAAGGCGGAATCCCATGGCGAAGACGCCTCCGCGCACGTCCGGCCGCACCGGCCGCTCACTCCTCGTCGCCGCGACCCTCACCGCCCTGGCGGCGGTCCCCGCGGCGGCCGCCGTCCAGGCGCAACCCGTACAACAAGGCACGTCCGCCCAACAGGCCCAGAAGCAGGGCTACTCCGGCAGTCCCGGCAACGTCGCCGAACGCGTGGCGCACTTCTACGCCGCGTACGTCGACGTCGCCAACGACCACGGCGGCGGCGCCGCGACCGGCGAGCTCCGGAAGTTCTACCTGACGCCCGAGCTGCGCACCCGCCTCGCCAAGTGGGAGCAGCAGCACGAGGCCGACGGCGTCCTGCGCGCGCAGAACGTGCCGAGCGCCTGGAAGGTCACCCCCGGCGACAGCGGCATGGGCCACACCTGGTCCACGGTCCGGCTCACCTGGGGCAAGGGCCAGGACCGCACGTACACCTACCTCGCGGTGCAGTCGGACCTGGCCACCCGGAAGATCTCCGACATCAGGTCGAAGTACTGACCTTCTCCTGGAGTTCGTCCACCGGCTCCCCGACGAACGTGCGCCACAGGCGGGCGTACTTGCCGTCCAGGGCGAGGAGTTCGTCGTGCGTGCCGTCCTCCGCGACCCGGCCGTGGTCCATCACCACGACCCGGTCGGCGCGGGCGGCGGTCGTCAGCCGGTGCGCCACGACGAGCGTGGTACGGCGCCCGGAGAGCCGGTCGGCGGCGGCGTTGACCTGCGCCTCGGTGGCCAGGTCGAGTGCGGCCGTGGCCTCGTCGAGCAGCAGGATGTCCGGGTCGACCAGCTCGGCGCGGGCCAGGGCGATCAACTGCCGCTGTCCGGCGGAGAGATTGCGGCCGCGCTCGGTCACCGCGTGCAGATAGCCGCCGTCGAGCCGGGCGATCATCTCGTGCGCCCCGATGCTGCGCGCCGCCGCCTCCACCTCGGCGTCGCTCGCGTCCGGCCGGCCGTACGCGATCGCGTCCCGGACCGTGCCCTCGAAGAGGTACGCCTCCTGCGGCACCACGCCGAGCCGGTGCCGGTACGAGGACAGGCTCAGCTCGCGCAGGTCCTTGCCGTCGACGGTGACCCGGCCCGCCGTCGGGTCGTAGAACCGGGCGACGAGCTTGACCAGCGTCGACTTGCCCGCGCCGGTCTCGCCGACGAACGCGACGGTCTGGCCGGCGGGGATGCGCAGGCTGACGTCCGACAGCGCCGCCTCGCCGGCGTCCGCGTCGGTGCCGTACCCGAAGCGGACGTCCTCGAAGGCGATCTCGCCGCGCAGGGACAGCACGTCGAGCGGCTCGGGCGCGCTCTTCGTGGACGTCGGCTCGCGCAGGAGTTCCTGGATGCGGCCGAGCGAGACCGTCGCCTGCTGGTAGCCGTCGAAGACCTGCGACAGCTGCTGCACGGGCGCGAAGAACAGGTCGATGTAGAGCAGATACGCCACCAGGGCGCCGGTCGTGAGCGTGCCCGCGTCGACCCGGTGCGCGCCCACGATCAGCACGGCCGCGGCCGCCACCGACGACAGCAGCTGCACGAACGGGAAGTACACGGAGATCAGCCACTGGCCGCGGATACGGGCCCTGCGGTAGCTGTCGCTGCGCTCCCGGAACCGTGCGGCGCCCGACTGCTCGCGGCCGAAGGCCTGCACGATCCGGAGGCCGGAAACGGACTCCTGGAGGTCGGCGTTGACCACCGAGATGCGCTCCCGCGCCAGCTCGTACGCCTTCACGCTGGACTTGCGGAAGAAGTACGTGCCGACGATCAGCACCGGCAGCGTCGCGAACACCACGAGCGCCAGCTGCACGTCGATCACGACGAGGGCGACCATGATGCCGAAGAACGTCACCACGGAGACGAACGCCGTGACCAGACCGGTCTGCAGGAACGTCGACAGAGCGTCCACGTCGGTCGTCATCCGGGTCATGATGCGCCCGGTCAACTCCCGCTCGTAGTAGTCGAGTCCGAGCCGCTGGAGCTGCGCGAAGATCTTCAGGCGCAGCGCGTAGAGCACCCGCTCGCCGGTCCGTCCCGTCATCCGGATCTCGCCGGTCTGCGCCGCCCACTGCACGAGCACCGTGAGCAGCGCGAGCCCCGCCGCCGCCCACACCGCGCCGAGCGCGACCTGCTCCACGCCCTCGTCGATGCCGTGCCGGATCAGCACCGGCAGCAGCAGCCCCATCCCCGCGTCCACGGCGACGAGCAGCAGCGCGAAGAGCAGCGGCCGCCCGAACCCGCGAAGCAGCCGCCGCAGCCCGTACGACTCCTCCGGAGTGACCGCCCGCGCCTCGTCCACGGCCGGGGTGTCCGTGGCCGGCGGCAGCGCGTCGACCTGCGCGAGCAGCTCGGGCGTCGCCGGAGTGCCGGCCAGGGCGAGATCCTTCGGCTCGCGGTCCCCGGTCCACAGCTTCGGCGTGATCCCGCGCTCGGCGTCGAACTCCGCGTCCAGCTCGGCCCGTACGAAGGTGTCCTCCTCGTCCTCGTCGACCAGGGGCTTCGCGGTGACGTGGCCGGGGGAGACGCCGCCCAGCTCGTCCGGGTCGGTGAGCAGCCGCCGGTACAGGGCGGAGCGCTCCTCCAGCTCGTCGTGCGTGCCGATGTCGGCGAGGCGGCCGTCGTCGAGCACCGCGATGCGGTCGGCGAGGCCGAGGGTGGAGCGGCGGTGCGCGATCAGCAGCGTCGTACGGCCCGCCATCACGGTCTTCAGGGCCTCGTGGATCTCGTGCTCCACGCGCGCGTCGACCGCCGACGTGGCGTCGTCCAGGACCAGCAGGCGCGGGTCGGTGAGGATCGCGCGGGCCAGGGCGAGGCGCTGGCGCTGGCCGCCGGAGAGCGTCAGGCCGTGCTCGCCGACCTTCGTGTCGTACCCGTCGGGCAGCTCGGCGATGAACCCGTCGGCCTGCGCCGCGCGGGCCGCCGCCTCGATCTGCTCCTGGGTGGCGTCGGGCAGGCCGTACGCCAGGTTGGCGCGGACCGTGTCGGAGAACAGGAACGAGTCCTCCGGCACGAGCCCGATGGCGGCGCGCAGCGACTGCAGGGTCAGCTCGCGGACGTCGTGCCCGCCGACCAGGACGGCGCCGTGCGTCACGTCGTAGAAGCGGGGCAGCAGCAGCGAGACCGTCGACTTTCCGCTGCCGGAGGCGCCGACGACGGCGACGGTCTCGCCGGGCCGGATCGCCAGGGAGAACCCTTCGAGCACCGGGCGGCCGTCCTCGTACGCGAACGACACGTCGTCGAACTCGACCGTCGCGGGCGCGTCCGCCGGGAGCTCCTTCGTGCCGTCCCGCAGCGCGGGCTCGGTGTCGACCAGCTCCAGGACGCGCTCCACGCCCGCCCGCGCCTGCTGGCCCACGGTCAGCACCATCGCCAGCATCCGCACCGGGCCGACCAGCTGCGCCAGATACGTGGAGAACGCCACGAACGTGCCGAGCGTGATCTGCCCGCGCACCGCCAGCCAGCCGCCGAGCGCCAGCATCGCGACCTGCCCGAGCGCGGGCACGGCCTGCAGCGCCGGGGTGTACCGGGAGTTCAGGCGGATCGTGCGCAGCCGGCCCGCGAACAGCTTCCGGCCGACCTCGCGCAGCTTCCCGGTCTCCTGCTCCTCCTGCCCGAAGCCCTTGACGACGCGGACCCCGGACACGGCGCCGTCGACGACACCCGCGACGGCGGCGGCCTGCGCCTGCGCGTACCAGGTCGCCGGGTGCAGGCGGCTCTTGCTGCGCTTGGCGATGAACCACAGCGCGGGCGCCACGGCAAGCGCGACCAGGGTCAGCGGCAGCGACAGCCAGGCCATGATCACCAGGGAGATGAGGAACAGCAGGATGTTGCCGATGGTCATCGGCAGCATGAAGAGCAGGCCCTGGATCAGCTGCAGGTCGCTGGTCGCGCGGCCGATGACCTGCCCGGTGGACAGCTCGTCCTGCCGCCGCCCGTCGAGCTTCGCGATCGTGTCGTACATGTCCGTGCGCAGGTCGTGCTGCACGTCGAGCGCGAGCCGGCCGCCGTAGTAGCGGCGGATGTACGTCAGGACGTACACGACGACGGCCGCGCCGATCAGCAGGCCCGTCCACACGGCCAGGGAGCGCTGGTGGGTGTCGATGACGTCGTCGATCACCACCTTGGTGATCAGCGGGACGAGCGCCATCACGGCCATGCCCGCGAGGGAGGCGCCGAGCGCGAGCACCACGTCCTTCGGGTACCGCCAGGCGTAGCCCGCCAGCCGACGGGCCCACCCCTGTTGCTGCTCTGCCCCGTTCACGTACAGCCCTCCCGCCGCTCTTCACCGACGGAAATCACCAACGCCCGCGCGCGGCCATTTCATCCCACCGCAACAAACTCGGGGCCCGGGACGGAGACGGCTGCGGCGGCGGTCCTAGGACCACCGCCGCGCCGCCCGCCCCCGTGACGGCGTGCTAGTACGACAGTCCGTGCCCGACCGGATACAGGACCGTCCCCGGGTCGTCCGCCCGCTGCACCGGAACCGGAAGGCGACCCGCCGGCGAGGTCCGGCCGGCGATCACCCGCGCGGCGGCCCGCAGCTCGGTGTCGGTCCAGGAGTACGCCGCGAGGTACCCCCGCACCTCCGGCAGCTGCGCCACGTCGTACGGATTGCGCACCGCGACCGCGACCACCGGGACGCCCGTCGCGATCAGCCGCTGCACCAGCGTCCGCTGCGCGCTGCTCGCCGTCACGTTGTACGTGCCGACCACCACGGCGTCCTTGCCCTCGGCCGCCGCCACCGCCTCGTCGATCTTCGCCGCGGACGGGGCGGTTCCGGTGGACAGCCGGGTCGCCGTGAAGCCGAGCTCGGTGAGCGCGCCGGCCAGGACGGCCGTGGGCGGTCCCGTGGTGCCGGACGGGGACGCCGGGTCCGCGCCGACCACCAGGACGTCGCGCTGCTCGCGGGGCGACAGGGGCAGCAGCCCGCCCTCGTTGACCAGCAGCGTCGTCGTACGGTCCGCGATCAGCTCGGCGGTGGCGCGGTGCGTGCGCGTGCCGACGTTCCGGTCCACGCCGTCGTGCGTGACGTACGGGTTCCGGAACAGGCCGCGGCGCGCCTTCAGTTCGAGGATGCGCAGGATCGACGCGTCGAGCCGCTCCTCGCTCAGCTCGCCGTCCCGGACCGCCTGCAGCACCGCGTTCCAGGCCACCTCCGGTTTCGGCGGGTTGAGCAGCTGGTCGACGCCCGCCTTCAGGGCGAGCACCGGCACCCGGTCGTCGCCGTACTTGGTGCGCACGCCCTGCATGCCGAGGGAGTCGGTGACGACCACGCCGTCGTAGCCGAGCTGCTCGCGCAGGATGCCGGTGAGGATGGGTGCGGAGAGCGTCGCCGGGTCCTCGGCCGGGTCGAGCGCGGGGACCACGATGTGCGCGGTCATGATCGAGTCGATGCCCGCCGCGATGGCCGCCTCGAACGGCGGCGCGTCCAGCGTGTTCCACTGCTCGCGCGTGTGGTGGATCGTCGGCAGCGAGTAGTGGCTGTCGTCCTTCGTGTCGCCGTGCCCCGGGAAGTGCTTGGACGTCGCCGCGACCCCGCCTTCCTGGTAGCCCTCGACCTGCGCCGCGACGAGCCGCGCCACGGCCTGCGGGTCCGAGCCGAAGGAGCGCACGCCGATCACCGGGTTGGCCGGGTTCACGTTGACGTCCGCGACGGGCGCGTAGTTCTGCCTGATGCCCATCGCCGCCAGCTCGCGGCCCGCGATCAGGGCGGCCCTGCGGGTGTCGGCGCGCGATCCGCCCGCGCCGAGCGCCATCGCGCCGGGCACGAGCGTGGCGGGCAGACCGACCCGGGCGACGATCCCGTGCTCCTGGTCGGTGGCGATCAACGCCGGGGTACGGGACGGCAGTTGGCGGGCGGCCCGCTGGATGCCGTTGGACAGGTCGGCTATCTGGTGCGGATCGCGGGTGTTGTGCGCCCAGCCGAAGTAGATGATGCCGCCCACGCGGTACTTGGCGATCAGTTCGGCGGCGTTGCGCACGCCCGCCTCTTCGAGGTTCTTGTCGACGTCGGCCTGGTCGGGCTCGGTCGCGGAGTGGCCGTAGACCCGCATCACGAAGAGCTGGCCGACCTTCTCCTCCAGGCTCATGCGGTCGATCAGGGCGCGCAGGGCGGTGCGGTCCACGGTGCCGTCCTCCGCCGCGCGTGCGGAGGCCGAGCCGACGGCGACGGCCGCGGCGGATCCCGCCGTGGCGGCGAGCAGGGTACGTCTGGAGGTGCGGAGGCGATCGGACATGTCGCTCCCGAGGCTGCTGAAGGAAACTTCCGGGAGGATACGGATAGTCGGAAAGTTTCTTACGGTCAAGACGGCGGGGCGCCCCGGCCGGGGGCCTGCCCGGGAGTTCCGCCTCAGGCCGACTCGTTCAGCAGCCGCCCCAAGTGCTCCCGCCCGGCGGCGAGTTGACCCGGCAGCGGCGCCGCGTCCGGATGCCAGCGGGCCTCGTACTCCCAGCACAGCCACCCGTCCCACCCGTCACGGCTGAGCAGCTCCACGCACTCGGTGAGCGGCAGGACGCCGGCGCCGAGGGCGAGGGGCGTGGTGTCGTCGGCGGAGGCGATGTCCTTCACCTGGACGTAGCCGAGGTACGGCGCGAGCGCGGCGTACGACGTCGAGGGCTGCTCGCCGCCGAGCCAGGTGTGCATGACGTCCCACAGGGCGCCCGCGTTGCGGTGTCCGACCGTGCCGAGCACGCGGGTGGCGGCGGCGCCCGTGCGGTGCGAGTCGTGCGTCTCCAGGAGGATGCGCACACCGACGTCGGCCGCGTGCTCGGCGGCGGCCCCCAGACGGCGCGCGGCCGTCGCGTCCGCCTCGTCCGGGCTCTGCTCCGCGCCGCCGCCGGGGAAGACCCGTACGAACGGGGCGCCGAGGTCGTGGGCGAGCTCGCACAGCGCCCGCACCTCCGCGAGGACCGGCTCGTCCGCGCCGGGCGCCGCCACGCGCGCGTACCCGGCGATGGCAAGGACGTCCACGCCGGACGCCGCGAACTCGGCGGCGGCGTCCGCCCGTTCGGCCGCGCCGAGCCCGGGGTGCACCGGCTCCTCGGGGTGCGCGCGCAGCTCGACACCGTGGAAGCCGTGCCCGACGGCGAGCCGCACCACATCGGCCAACGGCAGCCCGGGCACACCGAGGGTGGAGAAGGCCAACTTCACGGCGACTCCTGAGGGCAGCGGGGAGAGCGGGGGAGAGCCTTGCCCCGGACCCTAGGAACGCCCTCGGCGCTGTGCAACCCCGCGGGGACGGGGCGCACCGGGCTCGCGCCGTCGGCGTCCCGACGCGGGCCCTCGCGGTTGGCCTCCGGATACCGGGCTCTCGTGGTCGCCGTCCCGACCGCGGGGCCCCGCCGGTCGGCTCGCTCGTCGACATCGCCGGGCGGGCACGGTCCGTGCTCTGTTCGGCTCGGCTCGGCTCGGAGGGCCGTCGGGGTGCGGCCCTGGGGGTGTGGCTCCGGGGGGGGCGGCCCTGGGGGTGTGGCGCTTCGCGTCGGCGTGGTCGAACCCGCCCGCCTTCGGGCCCGCCCCGAGGCCGCCCGCCAGGCGGCCCCCGCCCAGCCGGTCCTCGCTCAGTCGGTCCTCGCTCAGTCGGTCCCCGCTCAGCCGGTCCAGCCCAGCCGGTCCCCGCTCAACCGGTCCTCGCCCAGCCGGTCC
>NZ_JBJURH010000010.1:62190-113768 GCF_046098215.1 Streptomyces sp. Da 82-17 | reverse complement strand
CCGGTCCTCGCCCAGCCGGTCCTCGCCCAGCTGGCCCACGCCCAGCCGGTCCACGCCGAACCCGGGCCGCCTGGCCGGGCCCGCCCCGAGGTCGCCCGACCGGGCCCGCCCCGAGGTCGTCCGGCCCTGTTACCCGTCGTGTTTCCCGTCGTGCCGTCCGGAGCGAACGCCTCCGGCCTGCGGCCCTTCAGATCGGCCGAATCCGGGTGCACCAGACCGGCACGGCCTCACACCGCCCCCGTGGACCCCCGTACGACCAGCTCGCCGGGGATCGTGGCCACTCCGCCGGGGGGCTGTTTCTCGCGGCCCATGGCGATGCGGCCCGCGCGGGCCGCTGCCTCCGCGAGGGGGAGTCGTACGGTCGTCAGGGCGGGCACCGCGTCCACGCTGAACGGCAGGTCGTCGAAACCGGCCACGGAGACGTCGTCCGGTATGCGCCGCCCCGCCTCGCGCAGCGCCGCGCAGGCCCCGAGCGCCACCGTGTCGTTGGCCGCGACGATCGCCGTCAACGCGGGCTCGCGGCGCAGGAGTTCGACCGTCGCCGTGTGGCCCGTGGCGCGGTCGTACGGGCCGTGCAGGGTCAGCTCGTCGCCGCGCGGCAGGCCCGCCCCCGCGAGGGCGTCACGGTGGCCCTCCAGGCGGTCACGGGTCGTCGTGCGCTCCTCGGGGCCCGCGATGTACCCGATCCTGCGGTGGCCGAGCAGCAGCAGGTGCTCGGTGAGGGCACGGCCGCCGCCGCGGTTGTCGAAGGTGAGCGCCACGGTGCCCGTCTCGGGCGCGGGCGGCCGGCCGCACAGCACCACGCGCGTACCGGCGTCCGTGAGCCGCTGCAGCTTCGTGGTGAGCGCCGCCGCGTGCTCGGGGTCCTCGACGGCGCCGCCGGTGATGACGACGGCGGCGGCGCGCTGGCGCTGCAGCAGCGTCAGATACGTCAGTTCGCGCTCCGGGGAGCCGCCGGTGTTGCACACCACCGCGAGCCGCTCCCCGCCCGCGCGCCCGCCGGGACCGCCGATCTCGGACTGCACGGCGCCGGCCATGATCCCGAAGAACGGGTCGGCGATGTCGTTGACGAGGATGCCGACCAGGTCGGAGGTGGCCGCGGCGAGCGAACTCGCGGGCCCGTTCAGAACGTAGTCCAGCTCGTCCACCGCGCGCAGCACCCGCTCCCTGGTGGCAGCCGCCACCGGGTAGTTGCCGTTCAGGACGCGGGAGACGGTGGCGGGGGAGACCTGGGCGCGGGCCGCCACGTCCGCCAGGGTCACGGTCATCTGCACGCCTCCGTGGGCTCTCTTCGGTTCCACCGCCGGACGGCTCCCGCCGGCGGCCGGGGAAAACCGTCACCACGCGCGCGTGCCGCCCGCTCCGGTGACTCTCCGGCGCTCCCCCTGTGGGGCACTTGGCCCGGCCCTCTTGTACGGGGCTTGTCAGGCAGGCTAGCTTTTCCCCGGATAGAAAGCGCTTGCTATACGGCTCTCCGCTGCTCTTTCCGCTGCGCTTTCACGGCGCCGTGCACCGCGTACCCCTGCGCCGGGCACCGCGCCTTCCATCGGCTCGCTTCCACGGGGAACGGCGTACGGAGGACTTCGTGACACGTAAGACGGTGCGCATCGCCATGAACGGCGTGACCGGGCGGATGGGTCACCGCCAGCACCTGGTCCGCTCGATCCTCGCGCTGCGCGAGGAGGGCGGCCTCGACCTGGGCGACGGCACCGTGCTGTGGCCCGAACCGGTCCTCGTCGGCCGCCGCGCGCACGCCCTGAAGGCGCTCGCCGACGAGCACGGCCTGGAGCACTGGACGACGGACCTGGACGCGGCGCTCGCCGACGACAGCGTCGACGTCTACTTCGACGCACAGGTCACCTCGGCCCGCGAGGAGGCCGTCAGGAAGGCCGTCGCCGCCGGAAAGCACCTCTACATCGAGAAGCCGAGCGCCACCACTCTGGAGGGCGCCCTCGAACTGGCCCGCCTCGCGAACGCCGCGGGCGTCAAGCACGGCGTCGTCCAGGACAAGATCTTCCTGCCGGGCCTGCTGAAGCTGAAGCGCCTGATCGACGGCGGCTTCTTCGGCCGCATCCTGTCCGTACGCGGCGAGTTCGGCTACTGGGTCTTCGAGGGTGACTGGCAGGACGCCCAGCGCCCCTCCTGGAACTACCGCGCGGAGGACGGCGGCGGCATCGTCGTCGACATGTTCCCGCACTGGGAGTACGTGCTGCACGAGCTGTTCGGCCGCGTGAAGTCCGTGCAGGCCCTCGCAGCCACGCACGTGCCGCAGCGCTGGGACGAGCAGCGCAAGCCCTACGCGGCCACGGCCGACGACGCCGCGTACGGGATCTTCGAGCTGGAGGGCGGCGCGGTCGCGCAGATCAACTCCTCCTGGGCGGTACGGGTCAACCGGGACGAGCTGGTCGAGTTCCAGGTCGACGGAACCGAGGGCTCCGCCGTCGCGGGCCTGCGCAACTGCCGCGCCCAGCACCGCTCCGCGACCCCCAAGCCGGTGTGGAACCCGGACGTCCCGGCGACCGAGCGGTTCCGCGACCAGTGGCAGGAGGTGCCGGACAACGGCACGTTCGACAACGGCTTCAAGGTGCAGTGGGAGCTGTTCCTGCGCCATGTGGTGCTCGACGAGCCGTACCACTGGGACCTGCTCGCGGGCGCGCGCGGCGTGCAGCTGGCCGAGCTCGGCCTCAAGTCCTCGGCCGAGGGCCGCCGTTACGACGTACCGGAGCTGACCCTGTGACCCTCCAGCTCCCCACGAAAACCGGCGGCACGCGCGCGTACACCCCGCGGAGCGAGCCGTTCCGCCCCGCGGGCTCGGCGCCGCTCGTGTCCCGCACCGTGTTCTCGGCGGCCCATGTGGTGGCCGACCCGTACGCCGACACCTCCCCGGACGGCCCGGCCGCCGTCGACTGGGACGCGACGCTCGCCTTCCGCCGCCACCTGTGGTCGCACGGCCTGGGCGTGGCCGAGGCGATGGACACCGCACAGCGCGGCATGGGCCTGGACTGGGCGGGCGCGGCCGAGCTGATCCGGCGCTCGGCGGCCGAGGCGAAGGCGGTCGGCGGCCGCATCGCCTGCGGCGTCGGCACCGACCAACTGACCGGCGACAAGGGCCACTTGGCGGGGGCCGGTCCGGGCGAGGTCCTGGGCGCCTACGAGGAACAGCTCGCGCTCGTGGAGGGGACGGGCGCGCAGGCGATCCTCATGGCGTCCAGGGCCCTCGCCGCGACCGCCCGCGGCCCCGAGGACTACCTGACGGTCTACGGGCGCCTGCTCCGCCAGGCCGCCGAGCCGGTGATCCTGCACTGGCTGGGCCCCATGTTCGACCCGGCGCTCACCGGCTACTGGGGCTCGACCGACCTGGACGCGGCCACCGACACGTTCCTCCAGGTCATCGCCGCGCACCCGGACAAGGTCGACGGCGTGAAGATCTCGCTGCTCGACGCGGACCGCGAGGTCGCCCTGCGCCGCCTTCTCCCGCAGGGCGTGCGCTGCTACACCGGCGACGACTTCCACTACCCCGAGCTGATCGCGGGCGACGCGCACGGTTTCAGCCACGCCCTGCTCGGCATCTTCGACCCGCTCGGCCCGCTGGCGGCGGACGCGGTGCGCAGGCTCGACACCGGGGACACGGCCGGATTCCGCGAACTCCTCGACCCGACCGTCGAGTTGTCCCGCCACCTCTTCGAGGCGCCCACCCGCTACTACAAGACGGGCGTGGTGTTCCTCGCCTGGCTCGCGGGCCACCAGCGCCACTTCACGATGGTCGGCGGCCTCCAGTCCGCCCGCTCCCTGCCGCACCTGGCCAGGGCGTACGAACTCGCCGACGGCCTCGGCCTGTTCCCCGACCCGGACCTCGCCGCAGCCCGGATGAGGTCGCTCCTGGACATGTACGGAGTCGCCCGGTGACCCTCGACATGACCCGCTTCAGCATCAACCAGATGACGGTGAAGCAGCTGTCGCTGCCCGAACTTGCCGAGTCCTGCGGCGCGTTGGGGGTCACCGGGGTGGGCCTGTGGCGCGAGCCCGTCGCGGAGTACGGCCTCGAAGCCGCCGCGAAGCTGATGCGCGACTCCGGACTGACGGTCACGACACTGTGCCGCGGCGGCTTCCTCACGGCGATCGACCCGCACGCGCGCGTGCGGGCGCTCGACGACAACCGCCGCGCCGTCGACGAGGCCGCCGCCCTCGGCACCGACACCCTGGTCCTGGTCTCCGGCGGCCTCCCGCCCGGCAGCCGCGACCTGCACGGCGCCCGCGAACGCATCGCCGACGCCCTCGCCGAACTCGGCCCGTACGCGCACGCGCGCGGCGTGCGTCTCGCCGTGGAGCCGCTGCACCCGATGTACGCGGCCGACCGCTGCGTGGTGTCCACCCTCACGCAGGCCCTCGACCTGGCGGAGCGCTTCCCCGCCGACCAGGTGGGCGTCTGCGTGGACACGTACCACCTGTGGTGGGACGACCGGGCGCCCGCGGAGGTCGCGCGCGCGGGCGCGGGCGGCCGGCTGTACGCGTACCAGCTCGCCGACTGGACGACCCCGCTGCCCGCCGGGGTGCTCAACGGCCGCGGCCAACTCGGCGACGGCGCGGTCGACTTCACCGAGTGGCATACGCGGATGGCGGAGGCCGGGTACACGGGCCCGGTCGAGGTGGAGCTGTTCAACGCGGAGTTGTGGGCCAGGGACGGCCACGAGGTCCTCGCGGAGACCCTCGAACGGTTCAGATCGGTCGGGTAGAGGGGTCGGCTCGGAAGTTGTCCACAGGCTCGGCGGACTGTCCGAGCCCGGCGGTAGCGTCGTGGCATGTCGAAAGCGGCGGGGAGCCCGGCAGCGGGCGCGGCAACGGGTCTGACGGCGGTCGAGGGCGTCCTGGAACGCATCACGTACGCCAACGAGGAGAGCGGTTACACGGTCGCGAGAGTCGACACGGGCCGCGGCGGCGGAGATCTGCTCACGGTCGTCGGCGCGCTCCTCGGCGCCCAGGTCGGCGAGTCCCTGCGGATGGAGGGCCGCTGGGCCTCCCACCCGCAGTACGGCAAGCAGTTCACGGTGGAGAACTACACGACGGTGCTGCCCGCCACGATCCAGGGCATCCGCCGCTATCTCGGCTCGGGCCTGGTCAAGGGCATCGGCCCGGTCTTCGCCGACCGCATCACGCAGCACTTCGGCCTGGACACCCTCGACGTCATCGAGCAGGAGCCGAAGCGCCTCATCGAGGTCCCCGGCCTCGGCCCGAAGCGCACGGAGAAGATCGCCGCGGCCTGGGAGGAGCAGAAGGCCATCAAGGAGGTCATGGTCTTCCTGCAGGGCGTGCAGGTCTCCACGTCCATCGCCGTGCGGATCTACAAGAAGTACGGCGACGCCTCCATCTCCGTGGTGAAGAACCAGCCGTACCGCCTGGCGGCCGACGTGTGGGGCATCGGCTTCCTCACCGCGGACCGCATCGCCCAGGCCGTCGGCATCCCGCACGACAGCCCGGAGCGCGTCAAGGCCGGCCTGCAGTACGCGCTGTCGCAGTCCACCGACCAGGGCCACTGCTTCCTGCCCGAGGAGCAGCTCATCGGGGACGCGGTGAAGCTCCTCCAGGTGGACACGGGCCTGGTCATCGACTGCCTCGCGGAACTCGCCGGCGAGGAGGAGGGCGTGGTCCGCGAGCAGGTGCCGGGCCCGGCCGACGGCGAAACCGTCACGGCCGTCTATCTGGTGCCGTTCCACCGGGCCGAACTCTCCCTGTCCGCCCAGGTGCTGCGGCTGCTGCGGGCCGAGGAGGACCGGATGCCCGCCTTCCAGGACGTCGACTGGGACAAGGCCCTGGCCTGGCTCGGGCGGCGCACGGGCGCCGAGCTCGCCCCGGAGCAGGAGGAGGCGGTGAAGCTGGCCCTCACCCGCAAGGTCGCCGTCCTCACCGGCGGCCCCGGCTGCGGCAAGTCGTTCACGGTCCGCTCGGTCGTCGAGCTGGCCCGCGCCAAGCAGGCCAAGGTCGTCCTCGCCGCCCCCACCGGCCGCGCCGCCAAACGCCTCGCCGAGCTCACCGGAGCCGAAGCGTCCACGGTGCACCGCCTGTTGGAGCTGAAGCCGGGCGGGGACGCGGCGTACGACAGGGACCGCCCCCTGGACGCGGACCTGGTGGTGGTGGACGAGGCGTCGATGCTCGACCTGCTGCTCGCCAACAAGCTGGTGAAGGCCGTGCCCCCGGGCGCCCACCTGCTGTTCGTGGGCGATGTCGACCAGCTGCCGAGCGTCGGTGCGGGCGAGGTGCTCAGAGACCTGCTCGACGAGTCGGGCCCGGTCCCGGCGGTGCGCCTCACCCGAATCTTCCGGCAGGCGCAGCAGTCCGGCGTCGTCACCAACGCCCACCGCATCAACTCCGGCGCCCCGCCCCTGACTCAGGGCCTGAAGGACTTCTTCCTCTTCGTCGCCGAGGAGACCGAGGAGGCGGGCCGGCTCACCGTGGACGTCGCCGCCCGGCGCATCCCGGCGAAGTTCGGCCTCGACCCGCGCCGGGACGTCCAGGTGCTCGCGCCGATGCACCGCGGCCCGGCCGGCGCCGGAGTGCTCAACGGCCTGCTCCAGCAGGCGGTGACGCCCGCGCGCCCCGACCTCCCGGAGAAGAGATTCGGCGGCCGCACGTTCCGCGTGGGCGACAAGGTCACGCAGATCCGCAACAACTACGAGAAGGGCAGGAACGGCGTCTTCAACGGCACGGTCGGCGTCGTCACGGCCCTCGACCAGGACGAGCAGCGCCTCACGGTCCTGACGGACGAGGACGAGGAAGTGCCGTACGAATTCGACGAACTGGACGAACTGGCGCATGCGTACGCGGTGACCATCCATCGCTCGCAGGGCAGCGAGTACCCCGCGGTGGTGATTCCGGTCACCACCGGGGCCTGGATGATGCTCCAGCGGAACCTGCTCTACACGGCTGTGACCAGGGCCAAGAAGCTGGTGGTCCTGGTCGGTTCGCGCAAGGCGCTGGGCCAGGCGGTGCGCACCGTGTCCGCTGGACGCCGGTGCACGGCGCTTGACCACCGGCTTCGTGGGAAATGACGATTCGCGTTGGCCCTGGTTGATCGATCATTTCGGTGGCAAAGGTCACGAGGGGGTTCCGGAACCGGGGCGAAGGGGGCAGGATGTGCAGGCTGACGGCACTGAGTGCCGTCAATAGGCCCAATGGTCGACCCCGAGTGCACTCTCCAGGGCCAAATGGGGGATGGTAGAGACAGTCAGGGCACCTCGAAGAAGAGGCACTACGTCGGTGAGGGATGACGTGAGCGACAACTCTGTAGTACTGCGGTACGGCGATGGCGAGTACACCTACCCGGTGATCGACAGCACCGTCGGCGACAAGGGCTTCGACATCGGGAAGCTCCGCGCCCAGACCGGTCTGGTGACCCTGGACAGTGGGTACGGCAACACCGCCGCCTATAAATCCGGCATCACCTATCTCGACGGCGAGCAGGGCATCCTGCGGTACCGCGGCTACCCGATCGAGCAGCTGGCCGAGCGCTCCACCTTCCTCGAGGTGGCCTACCTGCTGATCAACGGCGAGCTCCCCACCGTCGACCAGCTCTCCACCTTCCGCGACGAGATCACCTCGCACACGCTGCTGCACGAGGACGTCAAGCGGTTCTACGACGGCTTCCCGCGGGACGCGCACCCGATGGCCATGCTGTCCTCGGTGGTCTCCGCGCTGTCCACGTTCTACCAGGACAGCCACAACCCGTTCGACGAGAAGCAGCGTCACCTCTCGACGATCCGCCTGCTCGCCAAGCTCCCGACGATCGCGGCGTACGCGTACAAGAAGTCGGTCGGCCACCCGGTGGTCTACCCGCGCAACGACCTGGGCTACGTCGAGAACTTCCTGCGCATGACGTTCTCGGTGCCCGCCGCCGAGTACGACCTGGACCCGGTCGTCGTCTCCGCGCTCGACAAGCTCCTCATCCTGCACGCGGACCACGAGCAGAACTGTTCGACGTCCACCGTGCGCCTGGTCGGCTCCTCGCAGGCGAACATGTTCGCCTCGATCTCCGCCGGCATCTCCGCCCTCTGGGGCCCGCTGCACGGCGGCGCCAACCAGTCCGTCCTGGAGATGCTGGAGCAGATCCAGGCCGACGGCGGCAACGTCGACTCCTTCATCAACAAGGTGAAGAACAAGGAGGACGGCGTCCGCCTGATGGGCTTCGGCCACCGGGTGTACAAGTCCTTCGACCCGCGCGCGAAGATCATCAAGGCTGCCGCGCACGACGTCCTGTCGGCCCTCGGCAAGTCCGACGAGCTGCTCGACATCGCGCTCAAGCTGGAGGAGCACGCGCTCTCCGACGACTACTTCGTCTCGCGCAACCTCTACCCGAACGTGGACTTCTACACGGGCCTCATCTACCGCGCGATGGGCTTCCCGACCGAGATGTTCACCGTGCTCTTCGCGCTCGGCCGCCTCCCGGGCTGGATCGCCCAGTGGCACGAGATGATCAAGGAGCCGGGTTCCCGCATCGGCCGTCCGCGCCAGATCTACACGGGCGTCGTCGAGCGCGACTTCGTCCCGGTCGAGTCCCGCTGAGCCCCGCTCGGCCGCCGTACCGGCACCTGACCCCTTAAGGTCCGCGTTCCGCACAAACGCGGACCCAGGTGCAGAGAAGCGCCCCGCGACCGGTCCCCCCACGGGCCGGCCTGCGGGGCGCTTCCCTTTGTCCCCGGTTCGGATTCCCCCCACGGGATCCGGCCGGGCGTCCAAGAGTGCTGCGCCGAGCACACGTCGCGGTCCGCCGGGACGCGTACGTACGGGAGGGCCGCTCAAAGCTCCCCGGTGCACGTGCCCCGGCCAACGCTCTCCCCAGCGCCCTGGAGCGCGGGGATACCTCTGCTGGAGACGTCCCCCAAGACATCCCCAGATGGACAGGAACGCCCCCCAAGACGTTCCAGCCATCGCACTCTTAGACCTGCGAGTCCCCCAAATGGTTACGTGCGAATCTCTGTGATCTACGTCTCCTGCATATGTCCAGCTACATACACAAGGGCCCCGATTAGGTGATCGGGGCCCCAGAGTAAGGGGATTGTGGGGAGTACGTGAAGGTCTTCGGCGTTCCTTCTCGCACCCCGAGACGGAACCGTCCCTTCAGTGAAACGAGGCGGCCGGTGCGAGGTCACCGGCGCCGGGTCACCGGAACGACTTGAGCCGCAGGCTGTTCGTGACCACGAAGACCGACGAGAACGCCATCGCGGCGCCCGCGATCATCGGGTTCAGGAGCCCGGCCGCGGCGAGCGGAAGCGCCGCCACGTTGTAGCCGAAGGCCCAGAAGAGGTTGCCCTTGATCGTGGCGAGGGTGCGGCGGGAGAGCCGGATCGCGTCGGCGGCCACCCGCAGGTCGCCGCGGACCAGCGTCAGGTCGCCCGCCTCGATCGCCGCGTCCGTGCCCGTGCCCATGGCCAGGCCCAGGTCGGCGGCGGCCAGGGCGGCCGCGTCGTTGACCCCGTCGCCCACCATGGCGACCGTGCGGCCGGCCGCCTGCAGCTCGCGGACGGCGGCCACCTTGTCCTGCGGAAGGACCTCGGCGCGGACCTCGTCGATGCCGACCTCGGCCGCGACCGACCGGGCGACGGCCCGGTGGTCCCCGGTGAGCAGCACCGGCGTCAGGCCGAGGGCGCGCAGGTCGCGTACGGCCTCGGCGCTGGTGTCCTTGATCGCGTCGGCGACGGCGAGGACACCGCGTGCCACTCCGTCCCAGGCGACGGCCACGGCGGTACGGCCCCTGGCCTGCGCCTCGGCGAGCGTCGCCGACAGCTCCGCGGGCAGTTCGACCCCGGCGTCGGCGAGCAGCCGCTCGCGGCCGACCAGGACGGCGCGGCCCTCGACGGTGCCGCGCACGCCGAGGCCCGGCACGTTGGCGAAGTCCGCCGGGGCGGGCAGCGGCGCGCCGGCCGCGGCCTCGGCGCCCCGGGCGATCGCGCGGGCGACGGGGTGCTCGGAGGCGTGCTCCAGCGCGCCCGCGTACCGCAGGAGTTCCTTCTCGTCGGTGCCCTCGGCCGCGTGCACGTCGTGGAGTTCCATGCGGCCCGTGGTGACGGTGCCGGTCTTGTCGAGGACGACCGTGTCGATGCGGCGGGTGGACTCCAGGACCTCGGGGCCCTTGATGAGGATGCCGAGCTGGGCGCCGCGCCCCGTGCCGACGAGCAGGGCCGTGGGCGTGGCCAGGCCGAGGGCGCAGGGGCAGGCGATGATCAGTACGGCGACGGCGGCGGTGAACGCGGCGGCCGCGTCGCCCGTGTTGCCGAGCCAGGCGCCGAGGGTGGCGGCGGCGATCAGCAGGACGACGGGGACGAAGACGGCGGCGATCCGGTCGGCGAGGCGCTGCACGGCGGCCTTGCCGCTCTGTGCGTCCTCCACGAGCCGGGCCATGCGGGCGAGTTGGGTGTCGGCGCCGACCCGGGTCGCCTCGACGACCAGCCGGCCCGAGGTGTTCACGGTCGCGCCGGTCACGGTGTCGCCCACGGCCACGTCGACCGGCACGGACTCGCCGGTGAGCATGGACGCGTCCACGGCGGAGGCGCCCTCGACGACGGTGCCGTCGGTGGCGACCTTCTCGCCGGGGCGTACGACGAAGCGGTCGCCGACGCGCAACTGCCCTGCGGGGACGCGGACTTCGCGCCCGGCGCGCAGCACGGTGGCGTCCTTGGCGCCGAGTTCGAGGAGGGCGCGCAGGGCGGCGCCCGCCTTCCGCTTGGCGCGGGCCTCCAGATAGCGGCCGAGCAGGATGAACGTGACGACTCCTGCGGCGACTTCGAGGTAGATGGCGCCGGAGCCGTCGGTGCGGCCCACGGTCAGGTCGAAGCCGTGCCGCATGCCGGGCGCCCCGGCCGTGCCGAAGAACAGCGCCCACAGCGACCAGCCGAAGGCGGCGAGGGTGCCGACGGAGACGAGGGTGTCCATGGTGGCCGCGCCGTGCCGGGCGTTGGTCCAGGCGGCGCGGTGGAAGGGCAGCCCGCCCCAGACCACGACGGGCGCGGCGAGGGTCAGCGAGAGCCACTGCCAGTGGTCGAACTGCAGGGCCGGGACCATCGCCATCAGGACGACGGGCAGCGCGAGCACGGCGCTGACGAGCAGCCGCCGGCGCAGCGCGTCGGCCTCGCCGTTCTCCTCTCCGGTGGCGGCGGACGAGCCGTCAGGAAGGTGAGGTTCGGGTTCCGCCGGGACGTCCGGGGCCTCCGGAACGATCTCCTCGGCGCTGTAGCCCAGCTTCTCGACCGTCGCGATCAGGGCGCTCACCTCGACCCCGTCCGCGTACGACACCTTCGCCTTCTCGGTGGCGAGGTTCACGGTGGCGGTCACGCCGTCCAGGCGGTTGAGCTTGCGCTCGATCCGGGACGAGCAGGAGGCGCAGGTCATTCCGCCGATGGCGAGCTCGACCTCGGAGCCTCCCGTCGAGGTCCCGGGCTGCTCGGTCGCCGTCTCAGTCATGGCAGGTCACGCGTTCTCTTCGTCGTCCGGTACGCAGGGAGGGTACGGGACCCGGGCCCGGCGCCGGGCCCGGGTCCCGTGTGGGTCAGGCGCGGCCGGTCAGCTCGTACCCGGCCTCGTCGACGGCGGCGCGCACCGCGGCCTCGTCGAGCTCGGCGTCCGAGACGACGGTGACCTGGCCGGTCGCGGCGACGGCCTTGACGGAGGTCACGCCGGGCAGCTCGGAGATCTCGGCGGAGACGGCGCCCTCGCAGTGACCGCAGGTCATGCCCGTCACCTGGTAGACGGTGGTGACGGCGCCCTGCGGGGTCGCGGCCGCGCCGTCGCTGTGGCACGAGCCGGAGGGGGAGCAGCAGGAGCCGGTCGTCTGGGTCTCGGTCTCGGTCTGGGCGCTCATGTCGTTACTCCTCGTCGAGGGCGTCGGGTCGGCCCGCGGCCTCGGGCGGCGCGGCGTCGGCGTACGGCTTCGACGTACGGCTTCGGCGCGCGGTGCAGCGCGGGGTCGCGGCACAGGAGAGGCGGGTGCCGTGGTGCCTGGCGGCCCCTCCTGACACTCACGACTGTATACCCCTAGGGGGTACTTCTCCAAGTGGGATCGCGACGGGAGAGCGAACGCGCCCAGCCGAGGGCGAGCAGCGTGACGACGACGAGGCCGCCGACCGAGAACAGCGTGAACAGGTGCTGCTGCTCGTCCGTCGGCCGCGGCAGATAGCCCTGGGCGAACAGGGTGCGGTCGGCGTGGGTCGTGGTGAGCACGACCACCAGCCACAGGGCGATGCCGTGCATCGAGTCCCACAGCGCGTGCAGCAGGGCCACGCCCAGATACGTGCCGATCACCGGGCCGGCGAACCGGAACCGACCGTCGGGCCGCCGGTGTGCGAGCAGCACCGCGCCCGCGATCGCCGTCCACAGGCCGTGCCCGAACGGCGCGAGCACCCCGCGCAGGATCTCCGTCTCGATCAGCGCCTGGAGGTCGATGCCCTGGGTGGAGAGCGCCGCGTTGAAGGCGTACCCGGCGCTCTCGAAGGCCGCGAAGCCGAAGCCGGTGGACGCGCCGAGCACCAGACCGGCCCGCACCCCGCGCAGCTCCGGACGGCGGCGGACGAGCAGCATCAGGGCGCCGAGCTTCACCGCCTCCTCGATCAGGCCGACGCCGAGGAACATCCACAGGGAGGGGTGGAGCAGGTAGTACTCCATGACCGAGGCGCCGAGGACGCCCAGGATCCCGCCGGTCAGGAAGCAGCCGAGCAGCGTCCCGACGCCGAGGTCGGAGCCGTGCCGCTCGTACGCCCAGAGCGCGAACACGGACGGGACGAGGAAGCTGCCGAGCAGGATCAGGGTCGGCAGCAGCGTCGTGTTCTCGGTCGCGTACGTGACCATCGCGGTCAGCGCCCACAGCAGCAGTCCCGTCCACAGGCAGCGCTTCCACAGCCTGGGGGTGGCGGGGGTGGTCGTGCGGGGCGGATGCGGGGGCGCCGACGGGTACTGACTCACGTACAAACCCCTCTGGAACCGGAGGAATCGGGACTTCCCGAGGAGTCTAGGCAGGGGAGTGCGGGTGCGCGCGCGGAGATCGGCGGGGCTCGGCGGGAGTGCGGAGGCCCCCGCGCGGGCGTCGTGCGGGGGCCGGGGCGGACGGTCTATCCGGAGCGGCTCATGGTCTGCGCCCCCGGTTGCTGGGCCTGCTCGCCACCCAGGCGCGGATCGTGTCCGCGTACCAGTAGGGCTTTCCGCCCTCGACGTGGTCGGGCGCCGGCAGCAGTCCGTGCTTCCGGTAGGACCGCACCGTGTCCGGCTGGACGCGGATGTGTGCGGCGATGTCCTTGTACGACCAGAGCTTGCGGTCGGTCATCAGTGGTACCTCCCTGTCCGCGCGCAGTGGCGGCCCGGGGGAGCCGTCGGGGGAGCTGAGCGCGAACCGGCATGCAGTCAGCCTGTGCCCGGCGAACGACGCTGAGTGACCGGCGAGCGGGTCCTGTTGATCGGGTGTGACGGGAAACCCGCGTTACTGAGACATGTGTGACGGAAGGCGGACTTTGGTTACGCGAGTGATGCATTGGGCGGGCGGGGCGAGGGTGTGCAAACGGCGCACATGTGGTCAGGGCGCGCGCCCCCGGCGCGTGGTGGCGCGCAGTTGCGCCCCCGCCCGCCGTGCCGGATGCGCACGCGGAGCCGAACGGGGGCCGCAGGTCGTCAATTCCCGTACGCGCGTACGGAGTTGGGTACGGGTGTACGTACGAGGGGTGAGGTGGGGGCACCCTGAGGCGTCTCCGGCGTCTCCCGCGTCTCAGGCGCCGCAGGTGCGGAGGTACGCGCGGGTGCGGCGGGCGATGGGGAGGGGCCGGTCGGGAGGGCAGGGGTACATGTCCTGCTCCACGATGGCGAAGAGCTCGACGCCGAGCCCCTGCGCCGCGTCGAGGACCGGTTCGAGCGCCGGCACGCCGGAGGGCGGCTCGCACATCACCCCGCGCGCCACGGCCGGCCCGAACGGCAGGTCCTCCGCGTGGACCGCCGCGAGGATCTCGGGGTCGACCTGCTTGAGGTGCAGGTAGCCGATGCGTGCGCCGTACGTCTCGATCAGCTTGACGTTGTCCCCGCCGCAGTACGCGTAGTGCCCGGTGTCCAGGCACAGGGAGACGAGGTCGGGGTCGGTGGCGTCGAGGAAGCGGGCGACGTTCTCCTCGGTGTCGACATGGGTGTCGGCGTGCGGGTGCACGACGATCCGCAGGCCGTAGCGGTCCCGGATCTCGCGGCCCAACCGTTCGGTGCCGTCGGCGAGTTGGCGCCACTGCTCGGCCGTCAGCTCGCGGTCCTCCAGGACCTCGCCGGTCTTGTCGTCGCGCCAGAAGGCGGGGATCACGACCAGGTGCCCGGCGCCCGTCGCCCGCGTCAGCTCGGCCACCCGGGAGACGTGCTCCCAGGTCTCGTCCCACACCGCGGGCCCGCGGTGCAGCCCGGTGAAGACGGTGCCCGCGGAGACCCGCAGGCCGCGCCGCTCCGTCTCGGCGCGCAGCATGTCGGGATCGGTGGGCAGATAGCCGTACGGGCCCAGCTCGATCCAGTCGTAGCCGGACTCGGAGACCTCGTCGAGGAAGCGCCGCCAGGGGACCTGGCGGGGGTCGTCGGGGAACCAGACGCCCCAGGAGTCGGGGGCCGAGCCGATGCGGATACGCGACTTGCGCGACAACGTCATTCCGTCAGCGTCGAGGCGCCCGGAGAGCGCTGTCAAGGCGGTCGCCGCGGATGGTCCGAATGTAAGGACAAAGTGTTGACAGGGGTGGGGGGCGGGGCTAGACCTGGGACATCGACGGAAGGGGCATCGAGGGTGACCGGTCCGAGCGAAGCGCGCCAGCCCGATCCGTACGACCCGCACGAGCCGTACGACGTGATCACCATGGGGCGGATCGGCGTCGATCTGTATCCGCTGCAGACCGGAGTGCCGCTCGCCGACGTCGAGTCGTTCGGGAAGTTCCTCGGCGGCTCGCCCGCCAACGTCGCCGTCGCCGCGGCCCGGCTCGGCCGGCGCACCGCCGTCGTGACCCGCACCGGGCGGGATCCGTTCGGCACGTATCTGCGCCGCGAACTGCGGGAGTTCGGCGTCGACGACCGCTGGGCCACACCCGTCGACGGGCTGCCGACGCCCGTCACGTTCTGCGAGATCTTCCCGCCCGACGACTTCCCGCTCTACTTCTACCGGCAGCCCAAGGCCCCCGATCTCGCCCTGGCCGCCGACGAGTTGGAGCTCGACGCGATCGGCCGGGCCCGGATCTTCTGGGCGACCGGGACCGGCCTGTGCGAGGAGCCGAGCCGCACCGCGACCCTCACCGCCCTCGCCCACCGCCCAGCGGCCGGACGCACAGCCACCACCGCCACCGTCCTCGACCTCGACTGGCGCCCCATGTTCTGGGCCGACGGCCCCGAAGCCGCCCGCCCGCACTACGCGCAGGCGCTCGCCCACGCCACCGTCGCCGTCGGCAACCTCGACGAGTGCGAGGTCGCCACCGGCGTACGCGACCCCGAGGCCGCCGCCCGCGCGCTGCTCGCCGCCGGGGTCGAACTGGCCGTCGTCAAGCAGGGCCCGAAGGGCGTGCTCGCCCTGGACGCCGCCGGCACACGCGTCGAGGTGCCGCCCGTGCCCGTCGAGGTCGTCAACGGGCTCGGCGCGGGCGACGCGTTCGGCGGCGCGCTCTGCCACGGCCTGCTGGCCGGCTGGCCGCCCGAGCGCACGCTGCGGTACGCCAACGCCGCGGGCGCCATCGTCGCGGGCCGCCTCGCCTGCTCGCCCGCGATGCCGTACGCGCACGAGGTCGAGGCCGTCCTCGACGGGACCGTCCCGGAAGGCGGTGCGCCATGAGAGCCGCGGCCCACAGCCCCGCCGTCGACCCCGCCGAGCTCGCCCGGATCCGCGCCCGGCGCCCCGAGGCCGTCGCCGAGGCCGCCGCGCGCCGGGTGCGCGGGCCGCTGCTCGGCGAGCGCGGGCGGCTGCTCGTCGTCGCCGCCGACCATCCCGCGCGCGGCGCGCTCGCCGTGGGGGAGCGGCCGCTCGCCATGGCCAACCGGCACGACCTCCTGATGCGGCTCTGCCTCGCGCTGTCCCGCCCCGGCGTCGACGGCGTGCTCGCCAGCGCCGACGTCCTCGACGACCTGCTGCTGCTCGGCGCCCTCGACGGCAAGGTCGTCATGGGCTCCATGAACCGCGGCGGACTCGCCGGTTCGGCGTTCGAGCTGGACGACCGTTTCACCGGGTACACCCCCGACGACCTGCGCCGCCGCCGCTTCGACGCGGGCAAGCTGCTGCTCCGTATCGACCGCGACGACCCCGCCTCGCTCACCACCCTCGACGCCGCCGCCCGCGCCGTCGCCGCGATGGCCGAGCGGCAACTCCCGGTGTTCGTCGAGCCGTTCCTGTCCCGCCGGGTCGACGGGCGGCTGCGCAACGACCTCTCCACCGAGGCCGTCACCACCGCCGTCGCCGTCGCCTCGGGCCTCGCCGGCAGCTCCGCGTACACCTGGCTGAAGGTCCCCGTCACCGACGAGCCGGACGGCACCGCCCGCGCCCTGGAGGCGTCCACGCTGCCCGCCGTGCTGCTCGGCGGCGACGTGCACGGGCAGCGGCCCGAGGAGACGTACGAACGCTGGCGCAAGGCGCTCGAACTTCCCACCGTGCAGGGGCTCGTCGTGGGACGGTCGTTGCTCTACCCGGCGGACGACGACGTGGCGGCAGCCGTCGACACCGCGGCCGCACTGCTTCGGTGAAACCCGGACACCCGGACACCCGGACACCCGGAGCCCTGGAAACCCGGACCGCAGACCGAGAGGGAGAGAACCGATGCACCTGCCGGCGGGCAGCACGGCGAACGGCCCGTACGCCCTGGACATCGATCCGAAGCGGGCCGGATGGACGTACGTGTCCCTGCGGATCCTGGAGCTCGGGCCCGGCGGCTCGCACTCCTTCCGCACCGGGGACAGCGAGTGGGTGGTGCTTCCGCTGACCGGCGGCTGTACGGTGCAGACGGACGGTGAGGAGTTCCAACTCACCGGCAGGGAAAGCGTGTTCGGCGGTCCGAGCGACTTCGGGTACCTGCCGCGCGACGCCCACGCCCAGATCGCCTCCGGCGCGGGAGGCCGCTTCGCCCTGGCAGGAGCGAAGTGCGAGCGTCGACTCCCCGCCCGCCACGGCCGCGCGCCGGAGGTCCCCGTCGAGGAGCGCGGCAGCGGCCGCTGCGCCCGCCGGGTGCGGAACTTCGCCGCGGCAGGGGTGGTCGAGTGCGACCGGCTGATCGCCGTGGAGGTGCTCACGCCCGGCGGCAACTGGTCCTCGTACCCGCCGCACAAGCACGACGAGCACCGGCCCGGCGTCGAGTCCGAGCTGGAGGAGATCTACTACTTCGAGATCGACGGCGAGCACGGCCTCGGCTACCAGCGGGTCTCCCCGTCCCGGCCGGGCGGCACCGATCTGCTCGCCGAAGTACGGGGCGGGGACGCGGTGTTGGTGCCGGACGGCTGGCACGGCCCGTCGATCGCCCAGCCGGGGCACACCATGTACTACCTGAACGTGATGGCGGGCCCCGGCCCCGAACGGGAGTGGAACATCTGCTTCCACCCGGACCACCAGGAGGGCTACCGATGAGCACCCCGAACCGGACGGGCACCCTTCGCCTCACCGTCGCCCAGGCCCTCGTCCGCTTCCTCGCCGCCCAGCACACCGAACGCGACGGCGTACGGCAGCGGCTCATCGGCGCCACCTGGGGCATCTTCGGGCACGGCAACGTCGCCGGGATCGGCCAGGCCCTCGTCGAGCACGCCGCGCTCATGCCGTACCACCAGGGCCGCAACGAGCAGGCGATGGTGCACGCCGCCGTCGGGTACGCGCGGCAGTCGCGCCGCCTCTCCGCGCACGCCGTCACCACGTCCATCGGGCCCGGCGCCACCAACCTCGTCACGGGGGCCGCGCTCGCCACGATCAACCGGCTCCCCGTGCTGCTGCTGCCCGGCGACACCTTCGCGACCCGGCCCGCCGACCCGGTCCTCCAGCAGCTCGAAGTGCCGTACGCGGGCGACGTGTCCGTGAACGACTGCCTGCGCCCGGTCTCCCGCTTGTTCGACCGGATCACCCGCCCCGAGGCCCTGATCCCGGCCGCCCTGCAGGCGATGCGCGTCCTCGCCGACCCGGCCGACACCGGCGCCGTCACCCTCGCCCTGCCGCAGGACGTGCAGGCCGAGGCGTACGACTGGCCCGAGGAGTTCTTCGCCGAGCGGACCTGGACCGTCCGCCGCCCGGCCCCCGACCCGCGCGAACTCGACGCCGCCGTACGGGAGGTGCGGGCCGCGCGCCGACCGCTGATCGTCGCCGGGGGCGGGGTGCGGCACAGCGGGGCCGAGGACGCGCTGCGGGCCCTCGCCGAGGCCACCGGCATCCCGGTCGCCGTCACCCAGGCCGGGAAGGGCTCGCTCCGCTTCGATCACCCCGCAGACGTCGGCGGCATCGGCCACACCGGCACCGCCACCGCCGACGCGCTGGCCCGCACCGCCGACCTGGTGCTCGGCGTCGGCACCCGCTGGTCGGACTTCACCACCGCATCGCACACCCTCTTCGAGGCGCCCGGCGTGCGGTTCCTGAACCTCAACGTCGCGCCGTTCGACGGGCACAAGATGTCCGGCCGGACCCTGATCGCCGACGCCCGCACCGGCCTCGAAGCCCTCACGGAAGGCCTCGCGGGCCATCGCGTCGACCCCGCGTACGAGGCGGAGTACCACCGTGCCAAGGCCGCCTGGGAGGACCGCGTCTGTGCCGCCTACGCCGCCCCCGACCCCGCCGCCCGCCCCACCCAGGCCCAAGTCCTCGGCGCCCTCGACGCGTTCGTGGACGGCGACGACGTCCTGATCAACGCCGCCGGCTCCCTCCCCGGTGACCTGCACAAACTCTGGCGGCCCCGCTCCGCGCAGCAGTACCACGTCGAGTACGGCTACTCCTGCATGGGCTACGAGATCCCCGCCTCCCTCGGCGTGCAGCTCGCCGGCCCCGACCTGCGCGTGTGGGCCCTCGTCGGCGACGGCACGTACCTGATGATGCCGACCGAGATCGTCACCGCCGTCCAGGAACATCTGCCCATCAAGGTGGTGATCCTGCAGAACCACGGGTACGCGTCCATCGGCGGGCTCTCCGAGTCCGTCGGCGCCGAGCGCTTCGGCACCGACTACCGGTTCCGGGCGCCCGACGGCACGTACACCGGGGAGCCGCTGCCGGTGGACCTCGCGGCGAACGCGGCCTCGCTCGGGATGCGGGTGCTGCGCGCCAAGACCGTGCGTGACCTGCGCGAAGCACTCGCCGACGCGAGGGACTCCGACGTACCCACATGTGTCTACACAGAGACGGAAACGGCCGACACTGTGTCGGGCGTGCCGCCCGCGCAGGCGTGGTGGGATGTTCCCGTGGCCGAGACCGCGGGCCGCCCGGCGGCGGCCCGGGCCCGCGAGGAGTACGAGCAGCGGGCACGGTCACGCCGCCGCCACCTGTAGGCGCGCGCCCCGCGCCGCCGCCACCCGTGAGGAACCGCAAGGGAGCTGTACGCCATGACGAAGACCGTTCACCACTGGATCGGCGGCAAGACCGTGGAGGGGACGTCGGGCCACTCCGGCCCGGTCACCGATCCGGCGACCGGTGAGGTGACCACCCGCGTCGACTTCGCCTCGGTCGCCGAGGTGGACGCCGCGGTCGCCGCCGCCAAGGCCGCCTACGCGGACTGGGGCCAGTCCTCGCTCGCGCAGCGCACCGCCGTCCTGTTCAAGTTCCGCGCGCTGCTCGACGCCAACCGGGACGCGATCGCCGAGCTGATCACCGCCGAGCACGGCAAGGTGCACTCGGACGCGCTCGGCGAGGTCGCGCGCGGCCTGGAGATCGTCGACCTGGCCTGCGGCATCACCGTGCAGCTCAAGGGCGAGCTGTCCACGTCGGTGTCCAGCCGCGTCGACGTCGCCTCGATCCGGCAGCCGCTTGGCGTGGTCGCGGGCATCACGCCGTTCAACTTCCCGGCGATGGTGCCGATGTGGATGTTCCCGCTCGCCATCGCCTGCGGCAACACCTTCGTCCTGAAGCCCTCGGAGAAGGACCCGTCGCCGTCCCTGAAGATCGCCGAACTGCTCGCGGAGGCCGGCCTTCCGGAGGGCGTCTTCAACGTCGTGCAGGGCGACAAGGTCGCCGTCGACCGCCTCCTGGAGCACCCGGACGTCGCCGCCGTCTCCTTCGTCGGCTCCACCCCCATCGCCCGCTACATCCACACCACCGCCTCCGCCAACGGCAAGCGCGTGCAGGCCCTCGGCGGCGCCAAGAACCACATGCTGGTGCTGCCCGACGCCGACCTGGACGCGGCCGCCGACGCCGCCGTCTCCGCCGCGTACGGCTCGGCCGGTGAGCGCTGCATGGCGATCTCCGCGGTCGTCGCGGTCGGCGACGTCGCCGACGAGCTGGTCGCCAAGATCCGCGAGCGCGCCGAGAAGATCAAGATCGGCCCCGGCAACGACCCGACGTCCGAGATGGGCCCGCTGATCACCGCCGCCCACCGCGACAAGGTCGCCTCGTACGTGCACGGCGCGAAGGAGCAGGGCTGCGAGGTCGTCCTCGACGGCACCGGCTACACCGTCGAGGGCTTCGAGAACGGCCACTGGATCGGCCTGTCCCTGCTCGACCGCGTCCCCGTCACCGCCGACGCGTACAAGGACGAGATCTTCGGCCCCGTCCTGTGCGTGCTGCGCGCCGAGACCTACGAGGAGGGCCTCGCCCTCATCAACAACTCGCCGTTCGGCAACGGCACCGCGATCTTCACCCGCGACGGCGGCGCCGCCCGCCGCTTCCAGCTGGAGGTCGAGGCCGGCATGGTCGGCGTGAACGTGCCGATCCCGGTGCCCGTCGGCTACCACTCCTTCGGCGGCTGGAAGGACTCGCTCTTCGGCGACCACCACATCTACGGCAACGACGGCACGCACTTCTACACCCGCGGCAAGGTCGTCACCACCCGCTGGCCCGACCCGGCCGACGCCCCCGCCGGCGTCGACCTGGGCTTCCCCCGCAACCACTGAGACGGGTTCAGGGTGCGCGGAACTCCCACGTGAGGACCGCGCACCCGCCCGCGCCCACCGCGCCCGTCGACCGGTACGTGGCGAGCGCCCCGGTGTTGTCCAGGTCCACGCCGACCCACATGTCGTAGCAGCCGAGCTCCTCGCACAGGCCGGTCAGCTCGGCGATCAGAGCGCTCGCGATGCCACGCCGCCGGTACGCCTCGTCCACCGCCAGCTCGTACAGGCACATCTCGACGCCCTTGTCCGGGTGCAGCATCTCGATGCCCGTGACGAATCCCACCGGCCGCCCGTCCGCGTACGCGAGGAACAGGTGGTGTCCCGCCGCCTTCAGGAACCGCTCCGCCCACTCGGCCCGCGCGGGGGAGTCGAACAGCGGCCCGGCGGCGAGGAGTTGGTCGACGGTCGTGGCCCGGCGGATGTCGTGCTGCGTCGTCTTCGGCATGCCGTGATACGTACCACGACTGCGGTACGCGGCATGCGCGGTCTACGACCGGGGGAGGTCGCGAGGTTCCCCCTGCCGGTTGCTTCGGCTGTCGGTGGTCGGCCGTACGGTGGAACGCATGCAACGAGACACGTCAGGGCCCGGGCGGCTCCGCGCCCGGCTGCGCGGACGGCGGCTGCGAGGACTCGTCTCCGTGGTGGCCGCCGTCGCCGTGCTCGCCGGGGGCGGCGCCGCGGCCGCCGTCGCGGCGGACGACGCACCGGCCGTGCACCGCGAGGACCGGGCGCTGCCCATGGGCGGCGGAGTGCGCGTCGACACCTCGTACTTCACAGCGGGCGACCCGGACACGAAACGGCCCGCCGTGCTCATCGGGCACGGCTTCGGCGGCAGCAAGAACGACGTCCGAGCCCAGGCCGAGAAACTCGCCGCCGACGGATACGCGGTGCTGACCTGGTCCGCGCGCGGCTTCGGCGGCTCCGGCGGGAAGATCGGCCTCAACGACCCGAAGGCCGAGGTCGCCGACGCGTCCCGGCTGATCGACTGGCTGGCGAAGCGCCCCGAGGTCCAGCTCCAGGCCGACGGCGACCCGCTGGTCGGCATGACCGGAGCCTCCTACGGCGGCGCGGTCTCCCTCCTCACGGCCGGGCACGACGACCGCGTGGACGCCATCGCCCCCGCGATCACGTACTGGAACCTGGCCGACGCCCTGTTCCCGAACGGCGTCTTCAAGAAGCTGTGGGCCGGCATGTTCCTGTCCACCGGCGGCGGCTGCGCCCGCTTCGAACCGCAGCTGTGCGCGATGTACAACCGCGTCGCCGAGAGCGGCGAGCCCGACGCGAAGGCCCGCGCACTCCTGGAGGAGCGCAGCCCCTCCGCCGTCGGCGACAAGATCGACGTGCCCGCCCTGATCATGCAGGGCCAGACCGACTCCCTCTTCCCGCTCGCCCACGCCGACGCCATGGCCCGCACCATCGGGGACAACGGCGCGCCCGTCGCCGTCGACTGGATCGCCGGCGGCCACGACGGCGGGGACATGGAGCTCGGCCGGATCGAGTCCCGCGTGACCGCCTGGTTCGACCGGTACCTGAAGGACGAGAAGTCCGCCGACACCGGCAGCCCGTTCCGCGTCACCCGCTCCGGAGGCGTCGACTCCACCGACGGCCGCACCCAGCTCCGCGGCGCCACCGACGGCGAGTACCCGGGCCTGGACAGCGGCCGGCGCGCCATCGCGCTGCGCGGCGGCACCCGCACGTTCGAGAACCCGGCCGGCGCGAGCCCGCCCGCCATCTCCAACGTCCCCGGCCTGACCGGCAACTTCACCCAGCTGTCGTCCCTCGGCCTCGGCGGCCTGTCCACCGACTTCCCCGGCCAGTTCGCCGCCTTCGACTCGGCCCCGCTGGAGCGGGACCTGACCATCACCGGCTCGCCCACGATCGACCTGCGCGTCACCTCCGACCGGGGCGACGCGGTCCTCTTCGGCAAGGTCTACGACGTCGGCCCGGACGGCCGCCAGAAGGTGCTGCCCTCCCAGCTCGTCGCCCCGATCCGGGTCGAGGACGCCGGGCGCGGCAAGGACGTCGAGGTCACGTTGCCCGCCATCGACCACGAGGTCCGCGCCGGGCACCGCCTGCGCCTCGTCCTCTCGTCCACCGACCTCGGATACGCCTCCCCGGCCGCCCCGGCGACGTACACGGTGACGCCGAAGTCCGCCCTGCACGTGCCCGAGGTGCCCGAGCTGACCACCGCCGCGACGCCGCTGCCCGCCTGGGTGTGGTGGCTGCCGCTCGGCGCGACCGCCCTCGCCGCCGGACTCCTCCTGACCGCCCGGCGCCGCACCACACCCCCGGCCCCGGACCCGGCCCTCGCCGAAGTGCCGCTGCAGATCACGGACTTGAGCAAGAAGTACGGCAAGTCGGACCGCTATTCCGTACGTGACCTGTCCTTCCGCGTCGAGAAGGGCCAGGTCCTCGGGCTGCTCGGGCCCAACGGCGCCGGCAAGACCACGACCCTGCGGATGCTGATGGGCCTGATCGCCCCCGACGACGGCGAGATCCGGCTCTTCGGGCACGCCGTGCGGCCCGGCGCGCCCGTGCTGTCCCGCGTCGGGGCGTTCGTCGAGGGCGCGGGCTTCCTGCCGCACCTCTCCGGCCGCGAGAACCTGCGCCTGTACTGGGCGGCGACGGGACGCCCCGAGGAGGACGCGCACATCGACGAGGCCCTGGAGATCGCCGGGCTCGGCGACGCCCTGGCTCGCGCGGTGCGCACGTACTCGCAGGGCATGCGGCAGCGCCTCGCCATCGCCCAGGCCATGCTCGGCCTGCCGGACCTGCTGATCCTCGACGAGCCGACGAACGGCCTCGACCCGCCGCAGATCCGCGAGATGCGCGAGGTCATGATCCGGTACGCGGAGCAGGGCCGCACCGTCATCGTGTCCAGCCATCTCCTCGCCGAGGTCGAGCAGACCTGCACGCACCTCGTCGTCATGGACCGCGGCAAGCTCGTGCAGGCCGGTCCCGTCGCCGAGATCGTCGGCTCCGGGCAGACCCTGCTCGTCGGCACGGAACGGGAGTTGGAGCCGGTGCTCGTCGAGAAGATCGACGCGCTGGAGGGCGTGCAGTCCGCGGTCGCAGCGGACGGCGGCGTGCTGGTCCGGCTCGACGGCGCGACCGTCCCGGAGCTCCTCGCCGAACTCGTCCGGCTCGACGTCCCGGTCACGAGCGTCGGCCCGCACCGAAGGCTGGAGGACGCCTTCCTGACCCTGATCGGAGGACCGGCATGAGCGGCACGACCGGCACGAGCGGTACGACGACCGCCGCGGGCGACCGTACGGACGCCGCCGTGCGCCCGGACGGCGCCGCCGCGCCCGGCTACCGCGCCGGGCGGACCCTGCCCCTGCGGGTCGAGCTGCGCCGCCAGCTCGGCCGCCGCCGCACGCTGGTGATGGGCGCGGTCCTCGCGGTGCTGCCGCTGATCCTGGTCGCCGCGTTCGCGATCGGCGGCACCCCGGAGGCCAACGCGCGGCGCGGGGCGACGCTCATGCAGGTCGCCACCGAGTCCGGCGCGAACTTCGCCGCGACCTGCCTGTTCGTGTCGGCCGGGTTCCTGCTCGTGGTGCCCGTCGCCCTGTTCTGCGGGGACACGGTCGCCTCCGAGGCCAGCTGGTCCTCGCTGCGCTATCTCCTCGCCGCGCCCGTGCCCCGCGCCCGCCTGCTGTGGTCCAAGCTCGCGGTCGCCCTCGGCCTGAGCGCCGCCGCGATGCTGTTGATGCCGCTGATCGCCCTGGCGGTCGGCACGGTCGCGTACGGCTGGGGGCCGCTGGAGCTCCCCACCGGCGGCGGCCTCGCCCCGGCCGACTCGGCGCTGCGGCTCCTGGTGGTCGTGGCGTACATCTTCGCGTCCCAACTGGTCACCGCCGGGCTCGCGTTCTGGCTCTCCACGAAGACGGACGCGCCGCTCGGGGCGGTCGGCGGCGCGGTCGGCCTGACCATCGTCGGCAATGTCCTGGACGCGGTCACCGCCCTCGGCGACTGGCGGGACGTCCTGCCCGCGCACTGGCAGTTCGCCTGGATCGACGCCCTCCAGCCCACCCCGGAATGGGGCGGCATGATCCAGGGCACGGCGGTGTCGGTGACATACGCGGTGATCCTGATCGCCCTCGCGTTCCGCGGATTCACCCGCAAGGACATCGTGAGCTGACTGCCGGGTCCGGGGCCCGCACTCGTTCGGCTGATGTGCCGGTGTGGTCCGGGGCCGGGTGGTTCAGGCTCCCGGTGTGGCCGGGGATGGGCCGTCGGTCCAGTCGGCCGGAGTGGGTGCGTTGGTCGGAGGCGTGACGTCCGATCCTGCGCCTAGCGGCGGCGGGACGCGCGTACTCGTTCGGCCGATGTGCCGGTGTGGTCCGGGGTCGGGCGGGAGGGCCGGGGTTCAGGGTGCTGGGATGGCTACGACGTCACCCCTCGTGGACACCCGCAGGCCCACGCCGCCCGCCCGGCGGCGCCAACCCCCGTGGGCGTACGGGGCGTTGCCCGTGCTCGTCGGCCTCGCGGTCCTCGCCGTCGGGCACCGGCGCCGCTGGATGTCGGACGACGGCCACATCTACGTCCGTACGGTCCGGCAGATCCTCGCCGGCAACGGGCCGGTGTTCAACGCGGGCGAGCGGGCCGAGGCGTCCACGGGCACGCTCTGGCAGTGGCTGCTCGCCGCCGCGGGCCTGCCCGGCTGGGACGTCGCCACCGTGGCCGTGTACGGCGGACTGCTGCTCACCGCCGCCGGGTTCGTCCTCGCGGGCCTCGGCTGCCTGCGCCTGTACGGCACGTCCCGGGCACTGCCGCTCGGCGCGCTCGTGCTGCTCGCCCTGCCGCCCGTCTGGGACTTCGCCACCTCCGGTCTGGAGACCGGGCTCGCCACGTGCTGGCTCGCGGCGTCCTGGCTGCTCCTGACGACGGCGCCCGGCAGGCTCTGGACCAGCGCCGTCCTGGGCCTCGGCCCGCTCGTACGCCCCGAACTCGGCCTGGTCTCCGCCGTGTTCCTCGCCGCCCAGTGGCTCACCGCCCGGCCGGGCCGGCGCCGCACCCTCGCCGCCCTCGGCGCCGCGCTCGCCACGCCGCTCGCGTACGAGGTGTTCCGCGCGGGCTACTACGGACACCTCGTGCCGCTGCCCGGCGTCACCAAGGAGGCCTCGCAGAGCCTGTGGGGCCGCGGCCTCGGCTACCTCGCCGACCTGGCGAACCCGTACGTCCTGTGGCTGCCCGCCCTGTTCCTCGCCGCGGCTCTGCTCCCCGCCCGCGCGCAGGGCCCGCGCACACCGCTGATCCCCACCCTGGCGCCGCCCGTCGCGGGCCTGCTCTGCTGGCTGTACGTGATCAAGGTCGGCGGTGACTTCATGCACGGGCGGATGCTGCTGCCCGGCCTGTTCCTGCTGCTGCTCCCGGTCTTCCTGGTCCCCGCCACCCGCCCCTGGACCCTCGCCGCCGCGGCCACGGCGGTCTGGGCGCTGGTGTGCGCCGCGTTCCTGCGCGTGCCGTACGAGGGGCGGGTCGGGCCCGGCGGGATCGCCGACGAGCGCGGGGTGTACGTCCACCAGAACGCCCACCCGAACCCCGTACGCCACACCTTCGCCGGCGCCCCCGGGCATGCGGCGTACGCGGCGGCGGTGCGCAGGGCCGTGCCGCCGCGGCTGCTGCTGCTCGACGGGCCGTCGGTCGGCGGGGCGGGAGGGGCGGTCGCCGTGGGCTCGGGGCAGGTCACGGGAGTGCACAACGTGCTCGGCATGAACGGGACTTCGGTGCCGCTGCCCGGGGCGGCGCTCGACCCGATCGGGCTCGCGTACCCGCTGGCCGCGCACTCGGAGCAGCAGCGGGGCGGGCGGGTCGGGCACGACAAGCGGCTGCCGGTGGAGTGGATCCTCGCCGACCGCGGCGCGACTCGACTCCCGCCCGGCGTCGACCCGTCCGGGGTGGCGGCCGCCCGCCGCGCCCTCGCCTGCCCGCCCCTGGCCGACCTGCGGGCGGCTGCCCGGGACCCGCTGAGCCCGGGGCGGTTCGCCGCGAACGTACGAGGAGCGTGGGCCCGCACGATGCTCCGCTTCCCGAACGACCCGAGGGAGGCAGAACGGGTGCTGTGCGCGCCCTGACCCCTCCGGGGCTGCGCCCCGGAACCCCCGGTCGTCGTTCGTCTGCGCCGCCGCGGTGGCTGGTCGCGCAGTTCCCCGCGCCCCTGTCGGGGGGAAACCCCCCTACACCCCCTCCGCCCGGAGCTCTGCCGCCTGTCGTACCGCCGTGGCCAGGCGGCGCGTGTCCGCGTCCGCGCCCTCGGCCAACCGGTCCGCCTGCTCGGAGAGTTCCCGCAGCGTCATCCGCCCCGGCAGCGGCGTGAACCGCTCCTCACCCGAGCCCGAGCCCGAGCCCGAACCGGAGTCCGAGTCCGACCCCGAGCCCGCCAGCTCCTCCGCCCCCCGCTCGGGGCACGACGCCGTCGGGTCGTCGTACGGGCACCGCGAAGGCCGGGGCGCCGGCCCCGCCGCGCGCAACGCGTCCGCGAAGTACGCCGCGACCGCGCTGACCTGGAACCCGCGGTCCGCCTCGTCCCACAGCTCCCCGTCGAGCTGCCCGGCCGTGACCCGGCGCGAACTCTCGTGCGGCTCACGGGTCTCGGGGTCGAGCCACCGCACCCGAGCGGTCGCCACGTGCCCGCCCGCGCCGGCGCCCTCCTTCAGCCGTACCGCGTACAGCGCCGTCACCGAGTGCCCGGGGCCGACCTCCCCGCCGTCGACGCGGTCGTCGCGGAAGTCCTCGTCGGCGACCCGCCGGTTGTCGTACCCGATGAGCCGGAACCGCTCCACCGTCTTCGGGTCGAACGCCACCTGCGCCTTCGCGTCCCGCGCCCGCAGCTCGATGTGCGCGGGCAGGTCCTCGGTGAACACCTTGCGCGCCTCGGCCGGGTCGGAGACGTACGTGGTGTGGCCGTCGCCCTTGTCCGCGAGCTGTTCCATCAGGGCGTCGCCGTAGTCGCTGCCGACGCCGACGCCGAAGAGCGTGATGCCGTGCTCGCGGCGGGCCTCGGAGATCTGCTCCAGGATCGCGTCGGCGCTGGTCTCACCGGTGTTGGCGAGGGCGTCGGAGAGCAGCACGACCCGGTTGGTGGCGCCCTTCGTCCGGCCCTCGACGGCGTTCTCGTACCCGGTGGTGATGCCCGCCTCCAGGTTGGTGGAGTTGGTGGGCTCCAGCTCGTCGATCGCGTCGTGCACGGCCTCGCGGTCGGCGTCCTCGGCGAGCCGGGTCATCGGCACCATGGTCTCGGCCTCGTCGCTGAACGCCACGATCGCCACGGAGTCGTCGGGGCGCAGCTGGTCCGTCATCACGCCGAGCGACTCCTTGACCAGGTCGAGCCGCCCGGGCTCGGCCATGGAACCGGAGACGTCGACGACGAACGTGAGCGCGGCGGGCGGCCGCTTCTTCGGGTCGGCGGACTTGGTGGCGAGCCCGACCCGCAGCAGCGACCAGTCCCCGCTCCCGCCCTCGGCCCCCGGCGCCTTCGAGCCGTCGACGTCGACGGAGATGCCGTCGCCCTTCGGCTGGGGGTAGTCCTGCCGGAAGCTGTTGACGAACTCCTCGGGCCGCACCGTCGACGGGTCCGGCATCCGCCCCTCCTCAAGGGTGCGCCGGGCGTAGCCGTACGAGGCGGTGTCGACGTCGAGGGCGAATGTGGAGAGGAGGTCGGGTGCCGCCTCCCGCTCGTCGCCCCGCTCCTTGTCGTGCTCGGGCGCCGGTGCGGCCGCGCCCCCGCCCGGAGGCGGCGCTCCCCGGGAGGAGTCGGCGGCCGTTTCGGTCGTACCGCCCCCGGAACACCCGGTGAGGAGCACCCCCGACAGGGCGAGCCCCCACACCCCCTTGCGTACCCAACCGTCCCCACGACCCATGTCCGGCCGCCCCCTTCACGTCTTGTGTGCTTGTGACTGTGACGGGGGAGGGGCCGGATCGGACCGGCATGGGCGATTGCGGAAGGATCACGGTTCTGTCTCCGGATTGTCCGTACGGGACCGCTCGCGTGGCGGTCCCGTACGAGTACGGCTCAGCGGATCTGCCGCCCCGTGATGGCCCGGGCGATGACGAGCCGTTGGATCTCGCTGGTGCCCTCGAAGATCGTGTAGATCTTCGCGTCCCGGTACATCCGCTCCACCGGGTGCTCCCTGCTGTACCCGGCCCCGCCGAGCACCTGCACGGCCTTCTCGCTCGCGGCGACGGCCAGTTCGCCCGCGCGCAGCTTGGACATCGAGCCCTGCCCCGCGTCGAAGGCCTTGCCGTTGCGGGCCATCCACGCGGCCTGCCAGATCAGCAGGCGTACGGCCTCGATCTCGGTGCGCAGGTCGGCGAGGGCGAAGGCGATGGACTGGTTCTCCACGATCGGCCGGCCGAACGCCTCGCGGTCCCCGGCGTAGTCGAGGGCGTACTCGTACGCGGCACGCGCGATGCCGAGCGCCTGCGCGCCGACCGTGGGCCGGCTGACCTCGAACGTGGCCATCGCGGCCTGCCCCTTGCCGCCGGTGGAGCCTTCGCGTACGCGGGCGAGCCGGGCGTCGAGCCGTTCCTTGCCGCCGAGCAGGCAGTGGCCGGGAACGCGGACGTCGTCGAGGAACACGTCGGCCGTGTGGGAGGCGCGGAGCCCCAACTTCCGTATCTTCCGGGCGCCTTCGAGGCCCGCGGTGCCGGGCGGCACGATGAACGCGGCCTGGCCACGGGCGCCGAGTTCCGGGTCGACCGAGGCGACGACGACGTGCACGTTCGCGATGCCGCCGTTGGTGATCCAGGCCTTCTGCCCGGAGAGCACCCACTCGTCCCTGGCCTCGTCGTACCGCGCCCGGGTCCGCATCGCCGACACGTCGGACCCGGCCTGCGGCTCGGACACGCAGAACGCGGCGACCTTCGGGTCGTCCTCGTCCCCGAAGCACTGCGGCACCCACTCGGCGAGCTGGTCCGGCGTACCGGCGGAGAAGATCCCGGCGACCGCGAGCGACGTGCCGAACAGGGCCATGCCGATGCCCGCGTCGCCCCAGAACAGCTCCTCGTTGGCGATCTGGAGGGAGATGCCGGTGGGGTCGCCGAAGAGATCGGCCAGCGACTCGAACCCGTAGAGCCCGATCTTGGCGGCCTCCTGGATGACGGGCCAGGGCGTCTCCTCGCGCTCGTCCCACTCGGCGGCGGCCGGGCGGACGACCTCGGTGGCGAAGCCGTGCACCCAGTCCTTCAAGTCCTGCTGTTCCTCGGTCAGTTCGAGGGAGAAGCCGGCCATGGGGGCCTCACGCCTTCGGGATGTCGAAGTAGCGGGTGAGCCCGGCGGCGAGCGCCACATCGCCCGCGATCTTGAGCTTGCGGGTCATGAACATCGTGACCGGGTTGGCGTTCCCGGAGACCAGCTTGAGGAACTCGGCGTCGCCCAGGACGAGCGTGACGCGCGGCTCGGCGTCGGAGCGGCCCTCGCTGACCGTGCAGACGCCGTTGGCGATCCGGGTCTCGTAGACGGCGTCGCTCGCGCCGGTCACCTTCCAGCGGATCAGTGCCTCCAGGCCGCCCGCGGTCTCCGGCTTGAACTGCCGTCCCATGCGGCCGAAGACCTCGGCGAGCACGCGGGCGCGCAGCGGCTCGTCCCGCGCGATCTCGTTGATCTCCTTGCTCGAAAGGCCCTTCACGATCTTCGCGAACTCCTCGGGCGATACGCCCGCGAAGTCGAGCTCCGCCAGGTTGTCCAGGTTCACGCTGTCCGCCATGGAAGCCTCCGGCCTCGTCGATGGTCCGCGGGCGGGGTCGAGTCGCGCTCCCGCCCGCATTCTTACTCGCGAGTAAGCTTACTGAGAAGTCAGACCTTCGTCAGCCCCATTGCTTTCTGCCTACGCATCGGTAAGTTGACGTACGCGTAAAGAACTTGCACCGCAGCACCACCGGGAACCGAACAGCGCCGACCACGGAGCCGACCCATGGGCGTACGCAAGGATCTGAAACGGGCGAAGCAGCGCGCCGACCTCGCGGCACGCGTGCACACGGAGCTGGTCAGGGAGGGCGGCGTCGTCCGCGAGGTGCGCACCGCCGCCCTCGACTCCGCGGCCCCCGCCCCCGGCACGACCGCCGACATCCCCTTCACCAACGCCGCCGAGGCGCCCGACGCGGTGGTCCTGCGCCGCAAGGAGGCGGGCAGTTGGCGGCCCGTGACGGCGGCCGCGTTCGCGCGTGAAGTCACCGCCGCCGCCAAGGGGTTGATCGCGGCGGGCCTCGAACCGGGCGGCCGCGTCGCCCTCATGTCCCGCACGCGCTACGAGTGGGCCGTGCTCGACTTCGCGATCTGGGCGGCGGGCGGCCAGACCGTGCCCGTCTACGCCACCTCGTCCGCCGAGCAGATCGCCTGGATCGTCGAGGACTCCGGCGCCCGCTTCGTGATCACGGAGACCGAGGAGAACTCCCGTATCGTACGGGCCGCCTGTGCCGGGATGCCCGAGCAGCCGCGGCTGTGGGAGCTGGACGGCGGGGCCGTGCTCGAACTCGCCCGCCTGGGCCGGGACGTCACCGACGAGGAGACGGAGAAGCGCCGGGCCGCACTCACCCCCGACACCGTCGCGACCGTCTGCTACACCTCCGGCACCACCGGACGCCCCAAGGGCTGCGTCCTCACGCACGGCAATCTGCAGGCCGAGGCCGCCAGCACCGTCGACCTGCTGCACCCGATCTTCAAGGAGGTCACCGGGCAGGTCGCCACCACGCTGCTGTTCCTGCCGCTCGCGCACATCCTGGGCCGCGTCATCCAGGTCGCCTGCATGCTCGCGCGGATCGAGGTCGGCCACTGCCCGAGCATCAAACCGGACGAACTCCGCCCCGAACTGCGGTCGTTCCGGCCGACGTTCGTCGTCGGCGTCCCCTATCTCTTCGAGAAGATCCACGACACCGGCCGGGCCACCGCAGAGAAGATCGGCCGCGGCGCCTCCTTCGACCGCGCCGACCGGATCGGCGTCCGCTTCGGCGAGGCCTACCTCGACAAGTTCCTCGACCAGGGCAAGGGCCCCTCGCTCGGCCTCTACCTCGCCTGGGCGCTGTACGACCTGCTCGTCTACCGCCGCGTCCGCAAGGAGCTCGGCGGCCGCCTGCGCTACGCGATCAGCGGCGGCTCCCCCCTCGACCGCCGCCTCAACCTGTTCTTCTACGCCGCCGGAATCATCGTGTACGAGGGCTACGGCCTCACCGAGACCACCGCCGCCGCCACGATCATCCCGCCGCTCGGCCCCCGCCCGGGCACCGTCGGCCTGCCCGTGCCCGGCACGTCGGTGCGGATCGCGGACGACGGGGAGGTGCTGATCAAGGGCCCGATCGTGTTCGGCTCGTACTGGAACAACCCCGACGCGACCGAACAGGTCCTGGACGGCGGGTGGTTCGCGACCGGGGACCTCGGGGAGTTCGACGACGACGGCTATCTGCGGATCACCGGCCGCAAGAAGGACATCCTCGTCACCAGCGGCGGCAAGAACGTCTCACCCGCCGTCCTGGAGGACCGGCTTCGCAGCCGCCCGCCCATCGGCCAGTGCATCGTCGTCGGCGACAACCGGCCCTTCGTCGGCGCGGTCATCACCCTCGAACCCGACGCCGTCGAGCACTGGCTCGCCGTCCGCAAGGCCCCCAAGGACACCCCCATGTCCGAGGTGATCAAGGACCCGCGGATGCTCGCCGACGTCCAGAAGGCCGTCGACTACGCCAACGAGGCCGTCTCGCGCGCCGAGTCCATCCGCAAATTCGTCGTCGTCGAGGGCGAGTTCACCGAGGACAACGGCCTCCTCACCCCCTCCCTGAAGATCAAACGGCATGCGGTCGCCCGCGCGTACGAGCAGCAGATCGGGGCGCTCTATGAGTCCTGAGACCTCGGCCGCGGGCAGCGGGCACGACGACTCCGACTACGACTACGACGTCCTGGTGGTCGGCTCCGGGTTCGGCGGCAGCGTGTCCGCGCTGCGCCTGACCGAGAAGGGTTACCGGGTCGGCGTCCTGGAGGCCGGCCGGCGCTTCGACCGGCAGACCCTGCCCACGAGTTCGTGGAAGCTGCGCGACTACCTGTGGGCGCCCCGCCTCGGCCTCTACGGCATCCAGCGCATCCACCTGCTCCGCAACGTCATGGTCCTCGCCGGCGCGGGCGTCGGCGGCGGCTCCCTCAACTACGCCAACACCCTCTACGTACCGCCCGCGGCGTTCTTCGACGATCCGCAGTGGCGCGACATCACCGACTGGCAGCGGGAGTTGGCCCCGTACTACGACCAGGCGCGGCGCATGCTCGGGGTGCGGCGCAATCCGACGCTGACCGAGGCCGACGAGCTCCTCCGGGACACCGCCGAGGCGATGGGCGCGGGCGGCACCTTCGGGCTCACCCCGGTCGGCGTGTTCTTCGGCGACGGCAAGGACGCCGACGGAAACGCGAAGGCCGCCCCCGGAACCGCCGCCCCCGACCCGTACTTCGGCGGGGCCGGACCGGAGCGGGTGGCGTGCGTGGAGTGCGGCTCCTGCATGACGGGCTGCCGCGTCGGCGCGAAGAACACCCTCACGGAGAACTACCTGTACCTCGCCGAACGGGCGGGCGCCACCGTCCACCCGCTGACCACGGTCGTCGCCGTACGGGAGCACGCCGAGGGCTTCCAGGTCACCACCCGCCCCACCGGCCGTCGCGGGCGCTTCGGGAAGCGGGGCGAGCGCACCCTCACCGCCCGCCGCGTCGTCCTCGCCGCCGGCACCTACGGCACCCAGACCCTGCTCCACACGATGCGCGAACGCGGACTGCTGCCCCGCCTCTCCGACAGGCTCGGCCGCCTCACCCGCACCAACTCCGAGGCGCTGGTGGGGGCGTTGACGTTCCCGCGCCGTTACCGCAAGGCCCGCGGCACGAACGCCGAGCCCGACTTCACGCGCGGCGTCGCCATCACCTCGTCCGTCCACCCCAACCCGGACACGCACATCGAGAACGTCCGCTACGGCAAGGGCTCCAACCTGATGGCCCTGCTGTGCGTGCCGCAGTACGCGCAGCACCTGCCGAAGCCGATCGCCGCCGCCCTCGCCTTCGCCCGGCACCCGGTCCTGGTCGCCCGCACCGTCACGACGTACCGCTGGTCGGAGCGCACCATCATCGGCCTCGTCATGCAGACCCACGACAACTCCCTGACCACGGGCCTGAACCGGCGCGGCCTCCTCACCGCAGAACAGGGCCACGGCACGCCCAACCCCGTGCACATCCCGGAGGGCTGGGAGGCGGCCGGGCTGCTCGCCGAACGCATCGGCGGCTTCGCGGGCACCAACCTCGGCGAGCTGATGGGCCGCCCGCTGACCGCGCACTTCCTGGGCGGCTGCCCGATCGGCGCGAGCCCGGAGCACGGCGTCGTCGACCCGTACCACCGCCTGTACGGGCACCCCGGGATCTCCGTCGTCGACGGCGCCGCGGTCTCCGCGAACCTCGGCGTGAACCCGTCCCTGACCATCACGGCCCAGGCCGAGCGCGCCATGTCGCTGTGGCCGAACAAGGGCGAGCCGGACCCGCGCCCGCCGCAGGGCACGCCGTACGCGCGCGTGGAGCCGGTTTTCCCGCACGCACCGGCCGTACCGGAGGGCGCTTTCGGAGCGCTGCGGCTGCCGAACCCGGGGGCGGGGGATGCTACTTGAGAGCTACTTGACGCCGGTCAGGCGGGCGTAGACCACGGTGTTGCCCTGGTACGTGCCGGTGGTCCGGGAGTACGCGCCGCCGCAGGTGATCACGCGCAGCTCGGGCCGGTCCGACTGCCCGTACACGCGGGCGTCCGGGAACGCGTCGCCCGGCACCAGCTCGACCCGGTCGACGGTGAACACCGCCGTGCGGCCGTCCTCACGGTCCACCTCGACGGTGTTGCCGGTGCGCAGCGCGCCCAGGTTGTAGAACACGGCGGGCCCGGTCGCCGAGTCCAGGTGGCCCGCGGTGACGGCCGTGCCCGCGGAACCCGGCGCGGTGCCTTCCTGGAACCAGCCCGCCAGCTGCGGCAGATTCCCCGGCGGCACGTCCAGGGTGCCGTCGGGGAGCAGCCCTAGGCCGATCAGCGGGGCCTCCACCTGGATCGCCGGGATGCGGATGTTCACCGGCCGGGACACGGGCAGCGGATCGATCGTGCGGCCCGCCGCGTCCGCCTTCGCCGTGGCGGCGGGCGGCCGGGGCGGCGCGGCCTGCGCCCGCACACCGTCGGCCGTGAACCAGGCGCCGACCAGCACGCCGAGCGACGCGATCCCCGCGATCGGAACCTTGATCCGGGGCAACGGGCTGTACGAGGAGGCCACGGGCTCACATCCGTCACTGTCGTTCTCGGGGGCGCAGTTCGAGCGCCGAGGGGGAGGCAGTCGTACGGGGTCCGGTCGTACGGGGTCCGGTCGTGCGGGGACCAGTTGTAGGGGCCGGTCGGTCGGGGCGGGCTGCGGGGAGGGCGTACGGGGAGGGACGCCGGTGCCCGCCGCTCTGCACTGCCGGGAACGCGGGGCCCGCGCGCGAGGCGCTGCTGCGCGGAACTCCTGCGGCCGGTACGCGTCGGCGGCGGACGCCGCCGTTCAGCTGTGGCTGCCGCTCCTGCGGCGCCGACGGAGCAGCCACGCACCGCCGAGGCCCGCGGCCAGCGCGAGCGTCGCACCTCCCGCGATCTGCATCCCGGCGTCCTCCGGCGCGCTGCCGCCGAGACCGCCGCGGAACTGCCCGGTGGGCGAGGTGGGCCGGGTCGTGGGGCTGGTGGTCGAGGTGGGGGAGCTGACGGTGACCCGCTGGGCTCCGGCCGACGCGCCGCCCGTGCAGATCACGGCCACGGTGTACGTGCCGGGGCTGACGCCCTGCCACGAGGCGCTCTGGGTGGTGCCTCCGCCCGCGAGGTCCACCTGCTCGCCCCCGGCGAAGCTGGCGCTCCCGTTGCCCATCAGCGAGGCCTTGCCGCCGCTCGGGCAGGAGGTGGTCGTGACCTGGACCGTCGTACCGGTCGCGCTGACATTGATCCCGGTCGGCGCCGCGGTGGCGGGACTCGCGAGCAGGGCGAGCGGGGCGGCTGCGGCGGCGACGAACAGACCGGAACGCGGGGATATTCGACTCGTACGCATGAGCATGTCCTCCACCGAAGCCCGGGAGGCGGCACCCCCAAGGTGCCGCCGGATCAGGGAGGTCCCGTGCTCCGTGTCACCGAGCCAAAGTGCTCGGCGCCCCTCGCGCACGCGGGGGACGCCGAGCGGTGGCTGTGCGGGTGACGCACTCAGCCGGATGGCTTACGGGAGCGGAGCGCCCGGCGCGCTCGGCACGCCGGGCCGGGAGCGGGCGTTACGAGGCCGGCTCGTCGTTCGTGTGGCTGCCGTACGGCGCGGAGATGACCTCCATGCCGTGGCCCGCGGGGTCCATGAAGTAGACGCCGCGGCCGCCGTGGTTGTGGTTGATCTCGCCGGGCTGCTTGCCGTGCGGATCGGCCCAGAACTCGATCCCGGCCTCCCGGATCCGCGCGAAGACGCCGTCGAACTCCTCATCGGTGACGAGGAAGGCGTAGTGCTGGAGCGTGATCGACTCGGCGGGGACGGACGCGAAGTCCAGGGTGACGCCGTTGCTCGTGGCGACGGGGACGAACGGCCCCCACTCCGTACCGACCTCGAGTCCGAGGACGTGCGCCAGGAACTCGGCGGAAGCCCGGTTGTCACGGGCGTGAATGATGGTGTGGTTGAACTCGACCGACATGCTGGGTGCCTCCAGAGGCACTCACGGGCACCTCCACGCTCACCCAGCCGGTGACCAACGCGCGATGCCGTGTGCCGGATGCTAGGCCGAGCCTCCTCGGCCGTCCACCGGTTTTGTGCCGGGCCGTCAGGTGCGGCTGCGCAGCGCCCGCCAGGTGTTGGGCCCGACCACGCCGTCGACGTCGAGGCCACGCGCGCGTTGGAACCGTTTCACCGCGGTCCTGGTGTCCTCCCCGAACTGCCCGTCCACGCCCGCGCCCCCGATGCTGTACCCACGCCGGCTGAGCATGCACTGCACCTGCACGACGCGCTTCCCCCGGTCGCCGAAGCGCGTCAGCTCGGTGCCCGCGTAGTACGTGCACTGCGTGATCCAGGGCGGTGCCGTTCTCGTCGGCTTCGGCGTGGTGCTCGGCTGCGGCCGGCTGCTGGGCTTCCCGGAGGCCGTACGGGTCGGGCTCGCGGGGCGCGTGGTCGACGCGGTGGCGTCGGGCGAGGCGTCCGGGCCGCCGCCGTCGGCGCTCGGGGAGCCGCCGCCCCGCGCGGTGTCGGACGCGGAGGGGCTGGTCAGGCCGGACTCGCCCGCCGGTTCCGGGGACTCGGGCGCACTCACCGAACCGGCCGGCGCGGGCCCCGCCTCGGTCTCGGGCTCGCCCTGCCGGGTCAGCAGGAACGCGGTGAGGGCCACGGCGCACACGGCGAGCGAGGCGACGACGGCGAGATACGCCCGCCGCCTGCGGCCCCGCCGACCGGGCCCGCCGTGCACCTCGGTGTCCCGCGGGAGGGTGCTCCCGGGCGCGGGCCCGGCCGGGGGAGCGGGTGCGGGCGGGGGTGCGGAGACGGACCAGGGCGGGGGAGCGGGCGTGAGCGCGGGCGGGGTTGCGGAGGCGGACCGGGGCGCGGGTCCGGCGGCGGGGCCTCCGGCGGCGCCCGGCAGCCGCAACTGCACGGTCCGCTCGACCGGCACCCGGCTCAGCACGTCGTACGCCTCCCGCCGCGCCGTCACCTGGGCGTGCAGCGGTTCGTGCCACCGCCCCGGCCAGGGGCGCGCTGCGGCGGCCTCGGTCAACTGCCCGGGGGTGGGCCGCAGTCCGGGCTCCTTCGCCAGGCAGGCGGACAGCAGATCCGCCAGGTCCGGGTCGACGCCGACGAGCTCCCCTATGACGTCCGCGTACGGCTCCTCGAAGGCGACGCGGTGCATGACGTCCACCCCGGTGCCGTCGCCGAACGGGGCGCGGCCGGTCGCCGCGAAGACCAGCGTGCAGGCCAGCGAGAACACGTCCGAGACGACGTCGGCCCGCCCGTCCCGCAGCCGCTCCGGCGACATGTACGCGGGTGTGCCGACGGCTTTGCCGGTGGTGGTGATCGAACTCGCGTCGGCGGCCTGCGAGATCCCGAAGTCGATGACGTACGCGCCGTCCGCGCCCAGGATCACGTTGGACGGCTTGAGATCGCGGTGCACGACCTGCGCCTCGGTCAACTCGTCCAGCGCCCGGCCCAGTTCACCGACGAGCCGCCACACCCCGCTCGCCGGGAGCGGCCCGAATGCGTGCACGGCCTCCGACAGGTTGGGGCCCGGCAGGTACTCGGTGGCCATCCACAGCAGGTCGGAGTCGAAGCCGGTGTCGAGCAGCCGCGGCGCGTGCGGACTGTGCACCCGCGCGAGCACGGCCGCCTCCCGCTCGAACCGGCGGCGGAACTCGGCGCTCTCCGCGTACTCGGGCCGGATCACCTTGACCGCGGCCAGCCGCTCCGCACCCTCGTTCGTGGGCCGCGCGAGATAGACCCGCCCCATGCCGCCGCTGCCGAGCAGCCCCAGCGGCACATACGCCCCGATCCGCACCGGGTCCCCGCTCCGCAGCCGCCCGGCCCCGGCCATCCCGAGCGCCGCCTCCACGTCCTCCCCCGGCATGACACCCCCCACCTCGGCCCACCTGCCTCGCGAGGCTACCGCAGCCCACTGACACCTGAGACGGCCCGATCCGAACCACCGACGGCGCCCCGCCGAACCGCTTACGAACAGCAAAAAGCCCCTCCCGAAGGAGAGGCTGGAAGAAGCGCCCCCGGCAGGACTCGAACCTGCGGCCAAGCGCTTAGAAGGCGCCTGCTCTATCCACTGAGCTACGGGGGCCGAATGACGGCCGTGGCCTGGAGCCCGGATGTGGGGGTGTCCGTGACCTCGCCGGGGACAAGGATAGGGCTCCGGTGTCCTTGTCCCGGTTGCTTCGCCTCCGCGGCGCGATGTGGAGGTTCGGTGAAGCGGTCCCGATAATCGCAGGCAGGTACGAATTCTGCAGCGGTTTTGGCCTCTCGCGCATCGGGTGTTGTGCACTCGTTATGCCTGCGGGCCCTCTCGTCCCGTCTGTCTCAAGTGTCCGACCGGCGCGCAGGGGCTCATATCCTTCAGAAAAGCTCCAAAATTGGGCATTCTTCGCATGTGGTGACCTTGGACGTTCGGCCTCAGCTGCTCGAAGCACTCTCCGCCCTGCGCGACCGTGTCGCCTCCGCACGCTTTCCGCTCCCATTGGCGGGTGCTCCACGCGCGCGTGCCAACCGGGACGAGCTTCTCGCGCAGCTCGACGACTATCTGGTGCCCCGGCTGCGGCAGCCCGAAGCGCCGCTGCTCGCGGTCATCGGCGGCTCGACGGGCGCCGGGAAGTCGACGCTCGTCAACTCCCTCGTGGGGCGGCAGGTCAGCGAGGCGGGGGTGCTGCGGCCCACGACCCGCACACCGGTGCTGGTCTGCAATCCGGAGGACCACCACTGGTTCGCGGGACTGCGCGTACTGCCCGAGTTCACCCGCGTCTGGATGCCGCAGGAGGACGGGCAGCGCGGCGGCCGTGACGAGCCGCACGCGGGCGCCAAGCCCGGTGAGCGCGTGCTGCGCATCGAGACGGCGGCCACCCTGCCGCGCGGCCTCGCCCTCCTCGACGCCCCCGACATCGACTCCCTGATCGCCGGGAACCGCGAACTCGCCGCCGAGCTGATGTGCGCCGCCGACGTCTGGGTCATGGTGACGACCGCCGCCCGCTACGCCGACGCCGTCCCCTGGCACCTGCTGCGCACCGCCAAGGAGTACGACGCGACACTCGTCTCCGTACTCGACCGCGTACCGCACCAGGTCCTCGCCGACGTCTCCCGGCAGTACGGCGCGCTGCTCACCAAGGCCGGGCTCGGCGAGGTGCCGCGGTTCACGATCCCGGAGCTGCCCGAGTCGGCGGGCGGCGGCGGGCTCCTTCCGGCCACCGCCGTGGCGCCGCTGCGGGCCTGGCTCACGCACCGCGCCCAGGACCCCACCGCCCGCGCCCACGCGATGAGCCGCACCGCCGCCGGACTCCTCGCCTCCCTCGACTCCCGGATGCCCGAGCTCGCCGGCGCCGTCTCCGCCCAGTACGCCGCCGCGCTGCGCCTCACGTCCGCCGTCGACGAGGCGTACGAGCGCGAGCACGCGCGCGTGCGGGGGCGTCTGCAGGCGGGCGGCGTCCTCGCGGGCACCGCGCTCAGCCGGTGGCGCAGCTACCCCCTGGACTGCAGCGCGGGCGAACTCCTCGACGCGATCGTGGAGAGCCTGGCCGCGCTCCTGCTGTGCTCGGTCTCCGCCGCCGGGCAGCGCATCGACGAGCAGTGGTCCCGCGAGCCCGCCGCCACCGCGCGTGAGCTCGCCGAGCGCGAGGCCGACGGCGAGGGCGCCGAGCACCGCATCGGCCTGGAGGCCCGCAGGTGGCGCCGCGTCCTCGAGGAGTACGTCGAGGAGGAGGTGCGCGGCCAGGAGAACCCGCCCGACCCCGAGGCCGTCACCGCGCTCCTCGCCACCGCCCTGCTCGGCGGCCGGCGGGCCCGCTCGGCCGGGGAGACGCTGGCCGAGCGGATCGGCGCGCACGGCGCCCTCAAGCTGCGCGACCGCGGCGGGCGGCTGCTCACCGAATGCGTCGACAAGGTGCTGCGCGCCGAACGCGAGCGCAGGCTCGCCCCGCTCGACGCCCTCGACATCCAACCGGAGCCGCAGGCCGAACTCATCGCCGCGCTGTCCGTACTGAAGAAGGAGAGGTGACCGCGGTGACTGCCGTCACTGATCACACCAGCGGCAAGGAGCCCGCCGAGCCGACCGGAACGGGCACCTCCCGCGAGCGGTCCGTCGCGAACTCCGGCGGTGACAACGCGGAACAGCGCGGCGGGAGTTCGAGCACCGGTACGCGGGCACGGGCCGGTGCCTCCTCGGCCGGCGACGCGGACGGCGGTTCCGCCGCGGAGCACGGGGAGAAGCGATTCCGCAGGTCGCGCGCCGGCCGCCGCGCCGCCGAAAAAACCGCACAGGAAAGCGCACGCAAGGAAGCCACCGGCAAAAACGGCACCCATAAGGAAGCCGATCTCCGCGAGGAAGGCGACGAACGCTCCTGGGACGACGGCCTGATCGCCCGCCGCGTCGGCGACGCACCGGACAGCACCCGGCGCCGCGACGAAAACCACGCCCACGCGCGCGTGGAGGCCTTCGACCAGCACAGCCAGGACCCGCACAGCGACAACACCCCGCACAGCACCACGTACGAGCCGGAGCTGCGGGCGCGGCTCGACGCGCTGCGGGAGCTCGTCGGCCTGTCCCGCACCCGCCTCGACGGGCAGACGCTGGCCGAGGCGGGCCGGGTGCTCGACCAGGCCGCCGCGCGGCGCGGGCTCTCCGACCGGCACACGGTCGTCGCCATCGCGGGCGCCACCGGCAGCGGAAAGTCGACCCTGTTCAACGCCCTTGCGGGGGTGGCCATTTCGGACACCGGAGTGCGCCGCCCCACCACGGCCGCACCCATCGCGTGCAGCTGGACGGACGGCGCCGCCGGGCTGCTCGACCGCCTCGCCATCCCGGGCCGACTGCGCCGCCGCCCCCTCCAGCACACCACCCAGGGGCCCGCGCTGGACGGCCTCGTCCTGGTCGACCTGCCGGACCACGACTCGGCGGCCGTCGAGCACCGCGAGCACGTGGACCGGATCCTCACCCTGGTGGACGCGGTGATCTGGGTCGTCGACCCGGAGAAGTACGCCGACGCCGTCCTGCACGAGCGCTACCTGCGCCCCATGGCCGGCCACGCGGAGGTCAGTTTCGTCGTCCTCAACCAGACCGACCGGCTCCCCGGCGACGCCGCCGACCAGGTCCTCGACGACCTGCGCCGCCTCCTCGACGAGGACGGCATCGCCCTGGGGGAGCACGGCGAACCGGGCGCCACAGTGCTGTCCCTGTCCGCCCTCACCGGTGACGGCGTCGGCGAACTCCGGGAAGTGCTCGGCCAGTTCGTCGGCGAGCGCCGCGCGGCGGCCCGTCGCATCCACGCCGACCTGGACGCCGCCGCGGCCCGGCTGCGCCCCGTCTACGCGGCGGGGCGGCGCGTCGGGCTCAGCGAGCGGGCGCGCGAGGAGTTCTCCGACCGGCTCGCGGACGCGGTCGGCGCGGCCGCCGCGGGCCAGGCCGCGGAACGCGCGTGGCGCAGGAACGCCGGCAAGGCCTGCGGCACCCCGTGGCTGCGCCTCTGGCGCTGGTACGAGACACAGCGCACGCCCCTTCTGCTGCGCGCCAAGGCGACGCCCGCCCCGCCCGCCGACGAGGAGGCGACCGCCCGCCAGCGCGTGGAGCAGGCAGTACGCACGGTCGGCGACGAGGCGGCGGTCGGCCTGCCCGCACCGTGGGCGCAGTCCGTGAAGGAGGCCGCCGCGCGCGGCGCGCAGGGCTTGCCGGAGGCGCTCGACGAGCTGGCGACCACGGCGGCCAACCCGGCCCGGCGCCCGCCGCGGCCCGGCTGGTGGCCGCTCGCGGTGTTCGCGCAGGCCTCGATGACGCTGCTTCAAGTGGTCGGCGGCATCTGGCTGTTGGGCCAGGTCATCGGCGTCTTCCCGCCCAACCTCGGCTCGCCCGTGCTGCTGATGATCGCCGGGATCGTCGGCGGCCCGGGAGTCGAGTGGGCCTGCCGGATGGCCGCCCGCGGCCCGGCCAGACGGTACGGGATCGAGGCGGAACGGAAACTCCGCGAGGCCGCCGCCGCGTGCGGGCGCGCGCAGGTGCTCGACCCGGTCGCGGCCGAGCTGCTGCGCTACCGCGAGGTGCGCGAGCAGTACGTGCGGGTCACCGGGGCCGCCGGAGCGGGGCCGTCGGTGGCGATGGGCTCGCTCGGGACCGTTGGGTCGGCGCGGTCGGGCGGCGCCGGTCGGGGGAGCGGTGCGGGCGACTCGGACGGTTCGGGCGGCTCCGGAGGCCTGGGCGGCTCGGGTGGCTCGCGGGGCGGTCGGACGGCGGCTGGGGAGCGGAAGCTCACGGTCGGGTGACGGAGTTGTCCACAACCGGCCGGTAGTCCACAGGCCGGAGCGGGCTCGGCCCGCAGGTTGCAGTCTGAGATCGCGGCAGATCGCCGGACGATCTCCGCGCCACCTGCGGGACGGGCCCGCAGGCATGTCGGGAGCCGCGTTCGGGGTGCGGCTCCGGGGAGGGGACGAGATGAACGAGACGATGCTGACGGTCGTGGGGAACGTGGCGACGAAGCCGGTCTTCCGCGAGACGCCCAACGGCCCGGTGGTGCGCTTCCGGCTCGCCATGACCTCCAGGTTCTTCGACCGTGCGGCCCAGGGCTGGAAGGACGGGCACACCAACTTCTTCACCGTCTGGGCCTGGCGCGGGCTCGCGGCGAACGTGGCCTCGTCGGTCTCGGTCGGCGAACCGCTGCTCGTGCGCGGCCGGTTGAAGGTGCGCAGCGAGGAGCGCGGCGGGCAGTCGTGGACGTCGGCGGACATCGAGGCGTACGCGGTGGGGCACGACCTGTCGCGCGGGACGTCGGCGTTCCGGCGCACGAGCCGGGTCGTCGTGGAGCCCTCCGCGGCCTCGCAGGCGGAGGTTGCCGACGGTGCCGTGATGGGGCGTCAGGACCAGCTCGACCGGATGGCGGCCGGTTCCCAACTGGCCGACGACGAGCCGCAGTTCGAGCTTCCGGCGCCGAGCCCGGGACGACAGCCGGAACCGGCCACGTAGGGCGGTCTGGGGGGTGATTTGTCGATTCGGGCAGGTCACCGTCGTATCCAGCGATAACGATTCCGAGTCGGAACGGTTATCTGATGGCATGACAGGGATGTGCGGTGCGCGCGCCTCCATAGGATGCCGGGCGTAACTCACGGGGCAGTTGATGCTGCTGGCGGGACCGACCCCCCCATGACCCCCCATGCGAACGGGTCCCGCCCGGAGGGGAAATCAGTGTTTTCTTCGTTCTCAGTGCGTCGGCGCGGCGCCGCCCGCCTCGCCGTCGCCGCACTCGTGTCCGGCCTGGTCGCGGCCGGCGCGACCATCGGCGCGAGCCCGGCGGTCGCCGACGACGCCCCGCAGCACCAGGGAGGTGCGAGCGCGACCCTGGGCGGACTGAAGACCTACGGCCAGGCCGTCATACGTGACGGCGGCGAGCGGCAGCGCATAGCCGCGGGCCTCTTCGAGATGGCCGTGGACGACGGCGGCATGCTGCAGACGTACTGCATCGACGTCCACAACCCGACCCAGAAGGACGCGAAGTACCAGGAGACCCCCTGGAGCGCGACCTCGCTGAACGCCAACCCGCAGGCAGGAAAGATCCGTTGGATCCTGCAGAACTCCTACCCGCAGGTGAACGACCTGGCCGCGCTCGCCAAGAAGGCCGGCGCCCGGGAGCTGACCGAGCAGGCCGCCGCGTCCGGCACCCAGGTCGCCATCTGGCGGTACTCCGACGGCGCCGACGTCGAGGCGCTCGACCCGCAGGCCGAGAAGCTCGCGGACTACCTGGAGAAGAACGCCCGCGACCTGCCCGAGCCCAAGGCGTCCCTGAGCCTGGACCCGCCGGCCGTGTCCGGCAGGTCCGGTGAGCGGATCGGCCCCGTGACCGTGCGCACCAATGCGCAGAGCGTGACCGTGGCCCCGCCGGCCAACGCCGCCGCCAGCGGCGTGAAGATCGTCGGCAAGGACGGCGAGCCCCGGACCACGGCGGCCAACGGGCACCAGCTGTACTTCGACGTGCCCGAGGACGCCGAGGCCGGCACCGCCGAGCTGACCCTGCAGGCCTCGACGACCGTGCCCGTCGGCCGGGCCTTCGCGTCCGAGTCGAAGAGCCAGACGCAGATCCTCGCCGGGTCCAGCGAGTCGACCGTGTCGGCCACGGCCACGGCGCACTGGGCGGAGAAGGGCGCGATACCCGCCCTGTCCGCACAGCGGAACTGCGCCAAGGGCGGCGTGGACATCACGGCGGCGAACAAGGGCGACGAGCCGTTCACGTTCGAGCTGATGGGCACGAAGCACACCATCGCGGCCGGTGACGCCCAGACGGTCACGATCCCGCTGCAGGAGGACCAGGCCTACGACTTCACGATCACCGGGCCGAACGGATACGAGAAGCGCTTCAAGGGCGTGCTCGACTGCAAGACCGCGGGCAGCTCGGGCGGCGACAGCGCCTCCCCGGCCCCGCAGCCCAGCCCGGCCTCCGCGGGCGGCACGGGGGCGAACGACGGCCCGGACCTGGCCGAGACCGGCAGCTCCAACGCCACCCCGATGATCGCGGGCATAGCCATCGCCCTGGTCGTGGTCGGCGGTGCGGCGGTGTTCCTGCTCCGAAAGAAGAAGGACGAGGCGGGCGAGAGCGAGTAGTGCCTGTGTGACTCTCCGAGCACATCGGCCCCGTCGCTCCCGAGCACGGGGCCGATCTGTGTCTCCGGCCCAGCGATCGACCGGCCGACACCCCACGGCTGCCACGGCGGCGGTTTCCGAGCCCGGGGCTCTTCGGAGCTGCAGGCGGTCGAGGCCATCATGGTGGGCGTGAATCCTGAATCTGGAGGTTCCCCGACGGGGGCCGCTCACGTCACGGCTGCGGCGGATGGTGCCGGGCTGGTCTTCACGTGGGCCGAGGGCGCGCGGATCCAGGTGCGAGACCTCGGGGGCGAGGTGGTTGTCGAGGCGAATGCGGCGGGTCTCAGGACGCTGGCCGGCCATCTGCTGGCGCTGGCCGGAGACGGCGTTCCCGATGGGGCCCATCTGCACCTCGAAGACAGCAACGGACTGGACGAGGGGTCCGTCGGCCTGGTGCTGGAGCGCAGTGACGCGGAGTAGCGGTGCCGGAGCACGGCTCGCCAGCAGCGAGGGCTGGGCCGCGCCCGGGCCGTGAGAGGCGAATCGCGGGTGATCGACAGCGACAATCAGGGACAGATCGGCTCTGCGGGCCCCCGGCAACCGCCAGATCAGGGACCCTCCGCCAAACGGGTTTCGTTCTAGCGGTGGCCGTACGGCAAGATGGGGTGTATCTGCCCACTTCCAGTTCTGCCGGACGGTTTCTCTTGGCTGAGTACATCTACACGATGCGCAAGACGCGCAAGGCGCACGGCGACAAGGTGATCCTTGACGACGTCACGCTGAGCTTCCTCCCCGGCGCGAAGATCGGTGTGGTCGGTCCGAACGGCGCCGGTAAGTCGACCGTTCTGAAGATCATGGCCGGTCTGGAGCAGCCGTCCAACGGTGACGCGTTCCTCTCGCCCGGCTACAGCGTCGGCATCCTCCTGCAGGAGCCCCCGCTGAACGAGGAGAAGACGGTCCTGGAGAACGTCCAGGAGGGCGTCGCCGAGACCAAGGGCAAGCTCGACCGGTTCAACGAGATCGCCGAGCAGATGGCGACCGACTACACCGACGAGCTGATGGAGGAGATGGGCAAGCTCCAGGAGGAGCTGGACCACGCCAACGCCTGGGACCTCGACGCCCAGCTCGAGCAGGCCATGGACGCCCTCGGCTGCCCGCCCGGCGACTGGCCGGTCACCAACCTCTCCGGTGGTGAGAAGCGCCGCGTCGCCCTGTGCAAGCTGCTGCTCGAGGCCCCCGACCTGCTGCTGCTCGACGAGCCCACCAACCACCTGGACGCCGAGTCGGTGCAGTGGCTGGAGGCGCACCTCGCCAAGTACGCCGGCACCGTCGTCGCCATCACCCACGACCGGTACTTCCTGGACAACGTCGCGGGCTGGATCCTGGAGCTCGACCGCGGCCGCGCCATCGGCTACGAGGGCAACTACTCGACGTACCTCGAGACCAAGCAGACCCGTCTCAAGGTCGAGGGCCAGAAGGACGCCAAGCGCGCCAAGCGGCTCAAGGAAGAGCTCGAGTGGGTGCGGTCCAACGCCAAGGGGCGGCAGGCCAAGTCCAAGGCGCGCCTTGCGCGTTACGAGGAGATGGCGGCCGAGGCCGACAAGATGCGGAAGCTGGACTTCGAGGAGATCCAGATCCCGCCGGGCCCGCGCCTGGGCAACGTCGTCGTCGAGGTCAACAACCTCACCAAGGGCTTCGGCGAGAAGCTCCTCATCGACGACCTGAGCTTCACCCTGCCGCGCAACGGCATCGTCGGCGTCATCGGCCCGAACGGCGCCGGCAAGACCACGCTGTTCAAGATGATCCAGGGCCTGGAGACCCCGGACTCGGGCCAGATCAAGGTCGGCGACACGGTCAAGATCTCGTACGTCGACCAGTCGCGCGAGAACATCGACCCGAAGAAGACGCTGTGGGCCGTCGTCTCCGACGAGCTGGACTACATCAACGTCGGCCAGGTCGAGATGCCGTCCCGCGCGTATGTGAGCGCCTTCGGCTTCAAGGGCCCGGACCAGCAGAAGCCGGCCGGTGTGCTCTCCGGCGGTGAGCGCAACCGTCTGAACCTGGCGCTCACCCTCAAGCAGGGCGGCAACCTGCTGCTCCTCGACGAGCCGACCAACGACCTCGACGTCGAGACCCTGTCCTCCCTCGAGAACGCGCTGCTCGACTTCCCGGGCTGCGCCGTGGTCGTCTCCCACGACCGCTGGTTCCTGGACCGAGTGGCGACGCACATCCTGGCGTACGAGGGCGACTCCAAGTGGTTCTGGTTCGAGGGCAACTTCGAGTCGTACGAGAAGAACAAGATCGAGCGGCTCGGTCCGGACGCGGCGCGTCCGCACCGTGCCACGTACAAGAAGCTGACGCGAGGCTGAGGCTCACTCCGTGACCAGGCACATCTACTCCTGCCCGCTGCGCTGGTCGGACATGGACGCCTTCGGGCACGTCAACAACGTCGTCTTCCTGCGGTATTTGGAAGAGGCGCGGATCGACTTCATGTTCCGACTGGCGCCGGGCGACGGTTCGCCGTCGTTCTCCGGCGGCTCCGTCGTGGCCCGCCACGAGATCGACTACGTACGGCCGTTGGTGCACCGGCACGAGCCGGTGACCATCGAGTCGTGGGTGACGAAGATCGGGGCGGCCTCGCTCACGATCGCGTACGAGATCAAGGACCCGGACCAGGTCTACGTCCGGGCGTCCACGGTCGTCGTGCCGTTCGACCTGGAGGCGCAGCGGCCGCGTCGGATCAGCGCGGAGGAGAAGTCCTTCCTGCTCGAGTACATGGACGACGAGGGTCCGGGGGCGCTTGCCGCATGACGGCTGCGCCGTTGCGTTTCGCCGACGCCGGGGAGGCGGCCGACCTGGCCGCCTTCCTGGCCCGGCTCATCCACTACGACAAGGCCGCGGCCGTACGGCTGCAGGCCGGGGGCGGGGCGCTCGCCGTGTTCGGGCGGCCGCCGTCCTTCGAGGTGCTCGCCATCCGCGCCGCCCGGCTCGCCGAGCCGGCGAAGCTCGACGTGACCGTCTCGGCAGGTGAACTGCTTGAGGGGATCGACGAGTCGGCGGGTACGGCGACGGTGCCAGCGGCCGTCACCGGGCCGCCGTGGGCCGGGGTGCTGCCCCCGCGCGGCGGCTGGCAGCAGCTTCCCGGGCTGCCCGGGCTCGACGCGGTGCGCCGGGCCGTGGGCGTCGCGGTCGGTGAATTCCGGGCGCGTACCGAGGAGTTGGACCCGGAGAAGCGCACCCGGGCCGAGCTGGACCGGATCGGCCGGGAGATCTGGTCGCGTCCGGTCGGCGACACCGAGCTGCCGGTGCGGGCCGCGCACGCCGCGCAGGCGCTCGGCTTCCTCCGCCCCACGGCCGCCGAGCCCGGCCCGCAGAGCCATGCCGGTCCGCAGGGCCATGCCGGTCCGCAGAGCGGGCTCGCGTTGCTCGGGTCGGGCGCGTGGCTGCGGCTGCGCACTCCGTACGGCTCGATCGCCGTACGCAAGGCGGGAGTCGGGTCGCTCAGCGTCAGCCCCGCGTAGGGCACGCATCGGCCTGACACGACCGAAGGGCCCGCCCCGTTCGCCGGGGCGGGCCCTTTCGTGTGCCGGTGTGCCGGTGTGCCGGTGCGCTGCCCGGGAGGGGCGGCGGAGGGCGGGGGTCAGCTCGCCGTGTTGACCATCGAGGCGGCCGCGTACGTCAGGTAGTTCCAGAGCGTGTGCTCGTGTTCCTCGGAGAGGTTGAGCTCCTCGACGGCCACGCGCATGTGCTTCAGCCACGCGTCGTGCGCGGCCTGGTCGACCGTGAACGGCGCGTGCCGCATGCGCAGCCGGGGGTGGCCGCGGTTGTCGCTGTACGTACGGGGCCCGCCCCAGTACTGCATCAGGAAGAGCGCGAGGCGCTCCTCCGCCGGGCCCAGGTCCTCCTCCGGGTACATCGGCCGAAGCAGCGGGTCTTCGGCGACGCCCTGGTAGAAGCGGTGCACCAGGCGCCGGAAGGTCTCCTCGCCGCCGACCTGCTCGTAGAACGTCTCTTCCTGAAGCGTGCCGCGCGGAATCTCCATCACCCGTCCATGGTCTCAGACGAGGAGACCGAGGACCCCGGGCCTAGGACTTCCCCCGACGAGCCACCGCCGGGGCCTCGCGTCCGGGGGCGGATCGCAGGACAGTGGGGGTATGGGAGCCGAGCCGCCGCAGGAACCCCCCGTGCCCGTCGCCGCGCGGGCGGTCGCGGCGCGGGTGGCGCTGGTGCGGGAGATCGAGGAGAGCGGCGCCTTCGCGGCCGATCCGGAGTGGCGGGAGGCGTTCCTGGAGGTGCCGCGACATCTGTTCGTGCCGTACTACTTCGTCGAGACGGAGCGCGGGTACGAGCGGCTGTGGGGCGAGGACCCCGATCCGGCGCGGCGTGAGCGCTGGCTGCGCGGGGCGTACGCGGACGAGCCGCTCGCCACGCGGGTGCGCGACGGGGAGTTGATCTCGTCCAGCAGTCAGCCCTCGCTGATGGCGATGATGCTGGCGGAGCTGCGCGTACGGGACGGGGACGAGGTTCTGGAGATCGGCGCCGGGACCGGCTACAACGCGGCGCTGCTCGCCCACCGGCTGGGCGACGAGCTGGTCACGACGGTCGACCTGGACCCGGAGATCACCGAGTCCGCGCGCCGGCACCTCGCGGTGGCGGGCCGCTTCCCGACGGTCGTCACGGGCGACGGGGCGCGGGGCTGCGCGGAGCGTGCGCCGTACGACCGGATCGTCGCGACCTGCACGCTGGAGACGGTGCCGCGGGAGTGGCTCGCGCAGTGCCGGCGGGGAGCGCGCGTCCTGGCGCCGCTCGCGACGGGGCTGATCCTGCTCGACGTACGGGACGAGGAGCACGCGGAGGGGCGGTTCCTGCACACGCCCGCGTACTTCGTGCCGCTGCGGGGCGGCGTACGGGAGGAGGAGCGGGGGCCGGCGACCGGTGGGCTGCCGCGGCGGGCGTTGCAGAGCGAGCTGTTCCGCTTCCTGCTGACGCTGACTCAGGACGTGCTCGACCCGCACGAGGCGCTGGCGCTCTGGCAGCGCGAGGGGAAGCCGGTGCGGGAACGGTTCGGGGTCACGGTGAGCGGCGCCGACGTGTGGGCGTGGCTGGATGATCCAGCCGGCCCGTACGCGTGGCCGCTGCCGTGACCCCGAACAGCGTCTTCCTGCTTGTGCCTTGGCTCAGCCGCGGCGGATCGTGATCGTCGTCCATGCTCCGACGTGCACGCGGTCGCCGTCCTGGAGCGGGACGGGGACGAACGGCTGGATCGGGTCCTCGCCGCCGTTGACCGTGGTGCCGTTGGTGGAGTTCTGGTCGACGACCGCCCAGCTGCCGTCGGGCTGCTGGACCAGGACCGCGTGCTGGTGCGAGACACCCGGGTCCTCCGGCGGCACGGACAGGTCGATGTCCGGGGTGTCACCGGTGGAGTGGCGGCGGCGGCCGATCGTCATCTGGTTGCCGACGAGCTGGCGCTGCTGCTCCGGGGAGTACGCGGGCAGGTTGAGGCTGGAGGCCTCGGGACCGCTGCGGTTCATCATCGCCATGAAGTACTCGCGGTCCGGGCCGATGGTCGCCGTCCAGTTCGCGGGTCCCTGGCCGCCCTGCGGCGGGTAGCCGTAGCCACCGCCGGGCTGACCCTGCGGGCCGGGGCCCTGCTGACCGGGAACCGGCTGGCCGGGCATGCCCTGCTCCGGGAAGCCCTGGCCGGGTCCGGGCTGACCGGGTCCGGGCTGGCCGGGCCGGCCCGCGTCGGGGAAGCCCTGACCCGGAACGCCGGGACCGCCGGGACCACCAGGAGCGCCCGGGGCGCCGATGCCGCCGGGACCGCCGGGTGCACCCGGGCCGCCCTGCTGGTCGGGGAAGCCGGGCTGCGGCGGAGCCGGGGCGGGCGCCGGGGGCGCCATGGACTCCTGCGGGGAGGGCGGGGCCTGGCCGGCGGGCGGCGGGATCGTCCAGTCGTCGTTGCCGCCGAGGGACGGTCCGGGCGGGGCAGGCGACTGCGGACCACCCTGGAAGCCGCCCTGCTGCGGACCGCCCTGCGGCGCGTCCGGGAAACCGGGCGGGGGCGGGCCCTGCTGCGGGCCGCCCCCGAGCGAGCCGGGACCGCCGGGAGCACCGGGGCCACCGGGCGCACCCGGGCCGCCCTGCGAGGCGTCCGGGAAACCGGGGGGAGGCGGGCCCTGCTGCGGGCCGCCGCCGAGCGAGCCGGGACCGCCGGGCGCGCCGGGGCCGCCCTCCGAGGCGTCGGGGAATCCGGGCGCACCCGGACCACCCTGCG
>NZ_JBJURH010000010.1:0-62090 GCF_046098215.1 Streptomyces sp. Da 82-17 | reverse complement strand
CGAGGCGTCGGGGAATCCGGGCGCACCCGGACCACCCTGCGGGGCGTCGGGGAACCCGGGACCACCCGGCGCACCGGGACCGCCGGGCGCACCCGGACCACCCTGCGAGGCATCGGGGAACCCAGGCCCGCCAGGAGCCCCCGGCCCACCAGGAGCCCCAGGCCCACCGGGCCCGCCGCCCTGCGACATGTCGGGGAAACCGGGCGGCGGCGGCCCCTGCATCCCCGGGGCCTGCGGGGCGTGGGGCGCCTGCGTCTGCTGCGGGCCGCCCGGCATCGGCGGAGGCGGCGGCGTCTGCAGGGACGCGTCGGGCTGCAGCGGCTCCGCGGGACGGTTCACCTGTGAGGGCCGCGAGCTCGTGTACTCACCGGCGCCGGACGGCGGCCCGGCCTGCGCGAAGCCGGGCGGCAGGTTCAGGCCGGGCGCGGGCGGAGGCGGCGGCGCGGGCGCGTGCGACGTCGGGGTGTTGGTGAGGAAGTTCCACCGGCACTCCTCGCAGAACGGGGCGTTCGCCTCGCGCGGGGTGCCGCACTGCGGGCAGTTCTCCTGCGGGCCTCCGGCGCCCGGCTGCGGGTAGCCGTACCCACCGCCGGGGGCGGGCGGGCCGGACTGCTGCTGCGGGTAGCCGTAACCGCCGCCGGGGGGCGGCGGGGGCGGCGGAGGCATCGCACCGGCCGGCGCGCCTGCTCCTGCCATGCGGTGGCCGCAGACCTCGCACCAGTCGTCGGAACCCGACTGGTGTCCGTTCGGGCAGGTCGGCATGTCGGCGCTCCCCCTCTCCTCAGATCACTTCTGCACGTCGTGCGTGTGCTTGTGCTGCACGTTCTTCACGCGAACCGTCTTGGTCGACCGGGTTTCGAGAGTCATCTCGTCGGCTTCCTCGACCTTCGCTTTCAGTCGCACAGTACCGGTCGCCGCGTCGACCACGTCGACCACCTTCGCAAGGAGCCTGGCCGTATCGGCGTTGCCCGAGTCCTCGGCGAGCTGAACTGCGCGGCCCAGCTTGGCCGTTGCTCCGTCCGTATCGCCGGATTTGCGGGCTTCTAGTCCTTCTTGGATGGCTTGTGCCAGTTCTGCCTGGCCTGTGTAGTGCGCGACTTGGGGGTTGATCGACGTGGAGGCCGCCATGTCGTCCGTCCACACGGCCCGTACGAGGCCTTGGGAGAGGTTCTGCGTCGAGCCGTCGGCGCGCTCCACGACGAGGGTGACGCGGGCGGCGAGCATCTCGTGGCCGACGCCGGCGTCCGGGACTTCGACGCATACGTGGTAGTCGCGGGACTCGTCGCCCCAGGAGCCGGTGGGGTAGTCGCCCGCGCGCGGCCCGGCCTGGGTGCGGCGGTCGGTGAGGTCCTCGACGGTGGGTGCGACCTGGTTCACGTACCGGATCTCGGCGCCCAGCGGGGTCCACAGGCGCAGCACGACGTCGGCGATCTCCTTGCCCATCGCCGTCTCCATCAGCTGCGTGAAGTCCGCGGTGAGGCCGGCCGGGTCGGCCACGATGTCGGCCGAGCCGAGCAGGGCCGAGGCGATTCCCGTGACTTCTTTCACTTCCCAGTCCGTGCCGACCCCGCGGGCGTCACAGGTGAACCGCCCCGCGCAGGAGTCGAGCGCGGCCCGCAGCTCCTCGGGCGACTCGTGCTCGTTGCGCCCGTCGGTGAGCAGGATGCCGTGACGTACGGCGGTGTCCGGGACGTCGGCCGAGTCGAGGAGCCGGTCGGCGAGGCGGAGCCAGGTGCCGATGGCCGTGCCGCCGCCCGCGGAGAGCCGCCGCAGTGACTGCTTGGCCGCGTCCCGGGTGCGGGGACCGGCCACGGCGAGGCGGCCGCCGCCCGGGTAGACCTCCTGGGCGACATGGGTGCCGGCGATCACCGCGAAGCGGACGCCGTCGCGGAGCGCGTCGATCGCCGCGGCCGTGGCGTCGCGGGCGCCGCGCATCTTCGTCGGCGGGTAGTCCATCGAGCCCGAGCAGTCCACCATGATCGCCACGGCGGCGTCCGGGCCCGCGCCCCCGGACGGCAGGCCCCCGCTCGCGCCGCCGCCGGTCGACGTGACCGTCACGATGGCGTTGACCTCGCGGCCGCCGTCCGGCAGGTACTCGTTCTGGTAGACCTCCACGGCGAACGACGGCACGTTCGACTTCGCGAAATCGGCCATGAGACTGCCTCCCCCTTGCTTCCCCTGAGCCTTGAGCCCGTGGCCCGGAGCCCTGATGCCTCCCCGGAGCCCGAGCTTCCCCCTGTCGCCCCGCGGCAGCGTGCGGCGACGGCCCCCGCCGTCGCCCGGCCCGTCCGCCGGACCCGTCAGGCCGAGCCTGCCCCCTGTGACGCGACCGGGAACGGCAGCACGGCCACTGTTACGTTGTCGTGCCCGCCGCCGTCCAGGGCGTGGCCGACGAGGACCTGGGCGCTGTGCAACGGCCGGCTGCAGGCGTCGACGGGCACGGCCGCGGCCATCTCCTCGACGCCCTCCGCGTAGTTCCACAGGCCGTCCGTGCAGACCACGACCACACCGGGCCGGTCCGGCTTGAACGACGCGGTGTGCGGCTCCAGTTCGTACGCGTCCGCGCCGAGCCAGCCCGTGATGGCGTGGGCCCGCTCGTCCGCGTACGCCTCCGCCTCGTTCATCAGGCCCGCGGCGACCATCTGCGCCGCCCACGAGTCGTCCTCGGTGAGGCGGGCCGCGGGCACGGAGCGGTCGGACGGGACCCAGTACGCGCGCGAGTCGCCGACCCAGCCGACGACGAGGAGGCCGCCCGCGACGACCGACGCGACGATCGTGCAGGCCGGGGCGTTCTGGTGGTGGCCGTGGTCCGGGTCCTGGTCGCCCTGTTCCGCAAGGGAGTTGACCGCCTCGGACGCGGCGACGATCGCGTCGTGCATGGCCTGCTGCGGGTGCACCTCGCGCGGCAGCGCGGCGAGCAGCGACTCGTTGGCGGCGCGGGCGGCGGCGACGGAGGCCTCGTCGGGGCGGGTCGCGGACGACACCCCGTCGCAGACCACGGCGACGACCGCGGGGGAGCCGTCGGGCAGGGCGGTGGCCGAGACGGCGAACGCGTCCTCGTTGCGGTGGTGGCGCAGGCCGCGGTCGCTGACGGCGGCCACGGCGTCCAACTCCTCCTCCATGTGGTCGCGTTCGCGCGGCTGGGCGTGGCCGCAGCGCTCGCAGTACCCGTCCCCGTCGACGCGGCCCGCGCGGCAGGCCACGCAGAGCTTGACGCCGGCCGGGGGAGTGGGCGTGGCCGCGGGCACGGGCTCGGCCGTACGCGGATCGGGGGCTTCCGGTGTCTCGTCCCGCGAGCGGAGTTCCTCGCCGCCCGAGTCCGTGCCGGGGAGCTCCGAGCCCTCCGAGTCCGGGCCGGTGAGTTCGGCGCCCCCCGAGTCCGTGCCGGGCAGGTCGCTCGGCAGGTGCACCGGGGCCGGTACGTCCGAACTGTCCGCCTCCGGCGCCTCCGGCCACTCGACGGGGGCGCCCGGCCCGGACTGCGGCGAGGCCTGCTCGCGCGGGGCCGTGCCGTGGCTGATGGCGACCGTGGGGTGGTCCTCCCGCTCCGCGCGCACGGCCGACAGGTCGTACCCACAGGCTCCGCAGAACAGGTCACCCGACTCCAGCGGCTCGGCGCAGCTGGGGCAGGTCGCCCCGGCCACGCCGTCGGTCAGCTGGTGCATCTGCGACATCAATCACACCCACGTCCGGGGGCGGAAACGGTTGGCCCGCTCCACCAGTTCGATCCTTTCGGCGCCGCCTTTGGCCAGCCTGGCGAGCGTCCGGTACGAGCGTTCGAGTCCGAAGCGCAGGCCTCGCTCGTCCAGTCGGCTGCCGAGCAGCACCGTGTCCCCGGGGCCCTGCGGCGGCGCAGTAGTGCCCCGGCTCCCGGAGAGCACCCAGTCAAGGGCGGTCCCCAGGACCTCGGCCGTCAGCTGTTCGCGGCGGACCGCGTCCAGGCCGAAGTGCTGCAGCGCCTCGACCTGCCCCGCGGCGGCGGTCAGATCGTCGAGCAGCGGTTCGTGCACCGCCTGGTCCCGAAGACGGGCGCGTACGGCGGCGATCCGGGCCGCCGTGAAGTGAATCGACGCCTCCGGAACGGCTTCCAGGGTACGCACCGCGGCCCGCCGGTCGCCCGCGGCCAGCTGGACCCGGGCGAGCCCGAACGCGGCGCTGACGAAGCCCGGATCGGCGGTCCACACCAGGCGGTAGTACTCGGCCGCGTTGTCCGGCTGGCCCAGGACTTCGGCGCATACGCCCAGGGCCAGCTTGGGTGCGGGCTCGCCGGGGAACGCGTCGTACACCGCGTCGAAGGCGAGCGCGGCGGTCTCGAAGTCGCCCGTGGTGAGGGCGACCAGGCCGCGGTACCAGATCACCCGCCAGTCGTCCGGGTGACCGTGTTCGAGCTCGTCGAGGCAGCGCACCGCCGCGTGCACCTCGCCCGTCTCCAGGCGCGCCCGCAGCTCCCGCAGGCGCAGCTCGACCGACGGCCCGGGCGCGGCGTCGAGCGCGGCGATCAGCTCGGCGGGCGCGGAGCCCATCAGGCCCGCGAGGAACCCGGCGTTGGGATCGCCCGCGTCGACCAGCGGGACGGGCAGGGCGAGCGCGGTGGCGGCGGCGTCCAGGGGCCGTACGAGCCGCTCCGGCGCGGGCGCACCGGCGGGGGACGACGTCTGCCTCGGAATCGCCCGCCCAGGCACGGGCACCCCGCGCCCCGGAACCGTACGCCCCGGAACCGTACGCCCCGGAATCGCACGCCCCGGCACCGCGCGTGCCCCGAGGCGGGACACCTCGCCGTCCCGCTCCGCGAACAACTCCGTGTCCGTGACCCGCACTTCGGGCCCGAACAGGGTGGAGAGCGCCGGGCGCGGGCGGCCCGACTGCACGGCGACGACCTCGCGGAGCACGCCCGTGAGCTGCTCGGCCATCTCCTGCGCGGAGGCGAACCGGCGCGCCGGGTCGGGGTCGGTGGCGCGGACCAGGAGGCGGTAGAACGATTCGTACCGCTGGAAGACCTCGATGTGGGCGGGGTCGGGCAGGGAGTCCACGAACACGTTCGTGTACCCCTGGAAGTCGAAGGTGAGGACCGCGAGCGTCCGCGCGACCGTGTACAGGTCGGACGCGACGGACGGGCCCGCCTCGGCGACCTCGGGCGCCTGGTACCCGACCGTGCCGTAGATCGCCGACTCGTGGTCGTCGATGCGGCGCACCGCGCCCATGTCGATCAGCTTCAGCTGGTCCTGCTGCTGGATCGCGTTGTCGACCTTGAAGTCGCAGTACAGGAGGTTGCGGCTGTGCAGGTGGCCGAGCGCCTCCAGGGCCTCGATGCCGTACGCGCAGGCCTGCTCGACGGGCAGCGGGTCGCGGCGGCCCTCCGGCGTACGCCGCTCGTTGGCGATCTCCTTGAGGGACTTGCCGCCGACGTACTCCATCACTATGTAGCCGTCGAGGGAGCCGGTGCGCTGGTCGAGGTGTTCGACGAAGTTGTAGATGCGCACGATGTTGGAGTGCTCGATCTCGGCGAGGAAGCGGCGCTCCGAGATCGCGGCGGCCATCGCGTCCTGGTCGCCCGTGTCGAGCAGGCCCTTCAGGACCACCCAACGGTCGGACACCGCACGGTCGATGGCGAGATAGACCCAGCCGAGCCCGCCGTGCGCGAGGCAGCCCACCACCTCGTACTGCCCGTGCACGATGTCGCCGGAGCGGAGCTTCGGGACGAAGGAGTACGGGTGGCCGCACTTCGTGCAGAAGCCCTCCGTGCGCCCCGGGCGGTCGCCGCGCGCGCGGCCCACCGGCGCCCCGCAGTCCGAGCGGGAGCAGAACCGCTTCCGCTCGGGGACCTCCGGGTGCTGCTGCACCATCGCACGCGGGTCCGGGCGTGGCACCTCCGGCACCTCGACCAGGCCCACGCCGAGCCGCCCGCGCCCGGACGGGCCGGACGGGGAGCCCGAACTGCGCACGGAGACCGAGCGGTTGGAGGCCGGGCCTGACAGCGAGCGGGTCAGCCGGCCGGACACCGAGCGGCGCGACGCCGACGACCGGGAGGAGCGCGACGAGCGGGACGAGCGTGCGGACGCGCTGCCGCGGGCGGGCGTGGTCAGCCCCGTCGGCGCGGACGCGAGCAGGCCCCCGGGCGCGACGACCGGGGCGAGGCCGCACACGTCGCAGTACAGTTCGCCGCCGCCCATGTCCTCGTAGGCGCCCTCGCAGTCCGGGCGCTGACAGGATCTGCGCTCCTGCGCGCTCACCGCGGCCTCCTCGCTGGTCTCCTCGCCGGCGGTCATCGTTCCCCTCCGCCGTCGTCGGGCGTGTGCTGCTGCGGTACGGCACCGGTCGCGCGGCCGGAGAGGACCTCGGCGGCGGCGTGCTGGTAGCGCAGCACCGCCTCCTCGGCCACCCGCAGGTCGCAGGGGGCGCTCCACAGCATCCGGCGGGCCGCGTCGTACCGCTCGATCAGCAGCGGGTCCTCCGCGGCACCGTGCCGGGCGACCTTCGCCTTGTACGCGTCGAGGCGGCCGCGGAGCTCCGCGCGGACGGCGAGCGGGGCCGTGACGGCCGTCAACGACTCGCGGGCGCGCAGGAGTTCGTCCTCCGCCTTCTGCTCCAGGGCCTCCAGGAGCGGCGACAGCCGGTGCCACTGGCCGTGCCTGCGGTACTCGGCGGCGGCCGCGAGCTGTTCGTGCAGCACGGTCGGCGGGCCGCTCACCGCGGGCACCTCCGTCGCGGCGATCTTGGCGAGCACCTCGCCGCGGGCCGTCCGCGCCTCGGCGAGGGTGCGGTCGGCGCGGGAGAGGACGTCCCGCAGGCGGCCGAGGCGGAGTTCGGCGTCCTGGCGGACGGTGAGCACGGCGTCGATCTCGCGGCGCACGTCTTCGAGGGCGCGCGCCTCGCGGTCGTACCGCTCGGTGTCCGGGCGGCCGCCGCCGGGGGCCGAACTGCCCTCCTGGGGGCGCCAGAAGGCCAGCGGGTCGGAGATCACCTGGGCGCGGAGTTCCGTCAACTCCCGGGTGATGCGCTCCAGATCGTCGCCCGCCGGGTGCTCGCCCGGGCGCACGCCGACGGAGGCGGCGAGTCCGCGGGTGCGGTGCAGCTCGGCCGCCAGGAGGTCTATGCGGGCGGGCAGCGCCGACCAGACGGCGTCGGCGGCCACGACCACGTCGAGGGACGAGGCGTACAACTCGTTCATCCGCTCGACCAGTTCGGGCAGCGTGAACTCCTCGGTGAGCCGGGCCGGACCGGTCAGCGACTCGGGGGCGCCGGTGGCGGGCGGGCCCGCCGACACGGTGACGGAGCGGCCGCGCAGCAGTTCGCTGAGCGCGACGAGGTCCTCCCGGCTCGACCAGCGTCTGCGGGCGCGCAGCTCACGGGCGTGCGCCAACGCCGCCGTGTACGCGTCGAAGTACGCCCACAGGCGGGTGATCGCCCGGTCGGCGGCCGCCCAGCGGTCCGCGGTGACACCGGTGAGCTGGGCGCCCTCCAGGAGTCTGCGGCCCGCGTGGTCCTGCAGGGCGAGCAGGGACGTCTCGACGGCCTCGTGCTCGGCGCCGAGCCGGGCCAGGGCGCGGTCGACCTCGTCCCGGTCCATGACCGGTACGGGGCCGGGCTCGGGTTCGGGTCCGGGTCCTGCTGGTCCCGCGACGCCCATCGATCACCTCTCGCTGTGCCGGTTCGTTCCGCTTCTTCGTGCGCCGCTCACGCGTATGCCGCGGTCAGTCCTCGCGGTACTGCGGCTTCGGTGGTCCGTCGACGTTCTTCAGGTCGTCCGCGAGCCAGTCCTCGTACGCTCTGTCCCAGTCGCTCTTGTCGTCCGAGCCGTCCTTGCGGTAGTCCACCAGGACCTGGTTGACCTGGCGGACGAGGTCGGGGGACTCCTTGCTCATCGCCACCCCGTAGTACTCGGTGGTGAAGGGCTCGCCGACCAGTTCGACCGTCGGGTCCTGCGCGGCCTGGCCCGCGGCGAGCGCGCTGTCGGTGACCACCGCGTCCACCTCGCCCAGCTGAAGCCGCACCAGGCAGTCGAGTTGGTTGGGCACCGTGGTGGAGACATCGGCGCCGAACGACTTCCGCTTGAGCTCGGTCTCGGCCGTCGAACCCGCGGCCGCGCACAGCCGCTTGCCCTTCAAGGACGCGTCGTACCCGGTGATCTTCGAGTCGTTGGGGACGAGGAGCTGCTGGCCGGTCTCGAAGTACGCCGTGGAGAACGCGACTTCCCGGACGCGGTCGCAGGTGATCGTCATGGTCCGCACCACCATGTCGACCTGCCCGGACCGGATCGCCTGCACCCGCTGGTTGGTGGGCACCGCGCGGTAGACCACCGCGTCCGGGTCGCCGAGCAGGGCGTCCGCGATGGCCCGCACCAGGTCGATGTCGAAGCCCTCCAGGTCGCCGGTGGACGGGTTGCGGTAGCCCCAGCGGTAGCTGTTCTGGTCGACGCCGACGATCAGCTTGTTCGGCTTGTCCTTGCGGTTCTTGATCTCCTCGACCGTCGGGCCCTCGTCCTTGCTCGGGCGGAGGCTGCGCACCGCCGACTCGGGCGTGCAGTCGTCGGCCGCGGCGGGGCGGGTGACGCCGACGCCGGGGCCGCCCGTGCCGCCGGTGCCGGCGGGGCCGTCCCCGCCGATGCCGTCCGGGCCCGAGCGGGACAGCGGGAGCAGCGTCACCAGCGCGGTGAGGACGCAGGCCAGCGCCATCGCGGCCACACCGCCCCAGCCGCGCAGGGCACGCACGGCACGCGGGGCGCGCGGGAAGCCGGTGCGGTGGTGCGGGGTGCGCGGGGTGCCGACCCGGCTGAAGGGGGTGCGCGGGGTGTCGCCCCGGTCGTGCGGGGTGTCGCGCCTGCCGGGCGTCGTGCTGCGGTCGCCGGTCATCTCGCCCCCTCGCGTCGGTTGCGCCTCGGTACCGGCGGGCTCGTCGCGCTCGCCGGTCGTGCTGGTCTCGTCCGCCTCATCGGTACTCCGACAGCCTGCGGCCGATGCCGAGGACCGCGCCCGCCGCGCCGAGCACCGCGACCACCGCGGCGCCGACCGGCAGCCCCGTCATCGCGCCGCGGCCGTCCTCGGCGGCGCCCCTGAAGTCCTGCTGTTCATGTGTCACGGCCTGCTCCAGGGCCTTGTCGGCCCGGTCGAAGGACTCGCCGGTCGCCTCGTCGTCGCCTATGACGCGGTCGAGCGCCTTCTCGTAGTCGCCCTGCGTGTCCGCCTCGCGGGCCGCCTCGTGGCGCTCCTGCCACTCCTCGACGGCGGCCATCGCGTCCTGCACGGGCTGGCGCCCCACCGCGTCGTCGGCGAGATGCAGGGCCGCGCCGAGGGTGCCCATGCCGGCGCGGTCGGCGCCGCCGTCGCCGAGTTCCCGCATCAGCGCGCGGTAGTCCACGTCGTACTGGTCCTCGCCCTCGTCCGGGCCGTCCGGGACCGTGACCGCGCCGCGCGCGACCAGCGTGAGGTTCTCGTTGCTGCGGGCCTGGAGGGTGCTGATCCGGGCGTCGTTGAGCACGTTCAGCGAGCGCACGCCGTTGTCGTACGAGTCGCCGAGCGCCGCGAACGCGACCGTGTGCCCGGCGACCAGCCACAGCAGGACGGCGGCCGCCGTGCCCGTCGCGGTGAGCAGGCCGAGGTTGAACACCCGGTTCGTCCGGCGGTAGTTGCGGCGCTGCGCCCACACCAGCGCGGCGAGCGCGAGCAGCCCGAGGCCGATCGCCGCCCACGGGTACGACTTCGCCGCGTCGTAGTCGGCGCCCAGGCGGGCCTTCTCCGCGTCGTAGAGCTCCTTGGCGGCGGGGAGCATCTCCGTCTGCATCAGATCGTTGGCGTTGCGCAGATACGCCCCGCCGAGGGGGAGCCCCTGGCGGTTGTACGTACGGGCCGTCTCGATGCGTTCCGCGTACTTCGGGAGGAGGGCGTTGAGCTTGGCTATCTCGGCGCTCGCGGTGCCCGAGCCCTTGCTGTTGGCGGCGGCGCCGGCGAGTTTGCGGGCGGCCCCGGCGATGTCCTTCTCGTACCGCTCGCGGACCGCCGGGGGTTCCTGGCCGCCCGCGAGGAAGCCGCTCGCGGCGGCGGTGTTGGCGTCGGCGAGCGAGACGTAGATCGCGGCGGCGTCGGCGGTGAGGGGCTGGCTGCGCTCGATGACGTCGTCGGCGGCGGCCGCGCGCTGCGAGGTCTGCCAGGCGGTGACCGCGCCGAACGCGACGACGAGGAGGGCGAGCACGGCGCCGATGATCCGCAGCCGGCCCGGCTCGGTCGTCGCCGCGGCGCGGAGTTGTTCGGCGCCCTCGACGAAGGCCGTGCGGCGCCGTGGCAGCACGGCGCTGCCGCTGTGCGGTTCTGTCACCTCTCGACCTCCCCCGTGGTCATCCGACGGTCACCGCTCCCCGGCCGTCCAGTATGACCGTGGGGACCGACAACGGCGCCTGCGTTTCCGGATCTTGTTCATAGCCCAGCCGGAACCTGCGCGCCACCCCCTGTCCTTGTACACGTGTCAGGGGGTGGGTTGGTTCCGGGGGTGACAAGTGGCGGGCGGGGCAGGGGAGTTGTCCCCCGCCCTGCCCCTCCCGAAAGCCTCCGGCGGTTTTCGTCCGGCTTTCCCGCCGCCGTGGCCGCTCGCGCAGTTCCCCGCGCCCCTGTCGGGGCGCACCTGCTGTGCTCCGGCTACGCGTACTCCTCCCGCACCCGCGCGTACGCCGACCTCTCCGCCCCCACCCGGTCCAACCCGAGCAGCGCCGCGCCGAGGACCGGGCTTGCCGTGACGACCAGGGGGACCGCCTTCGGGGCGCGGGCCGCGAGGCGGGTGCGGATGCCGGTGTCGAGGTCGGTGTGGGTGGCCGCGAGGACCGAACCGCCGAGCAGCACCGGAACCTCCTCGTCCAGCAGGTCGAGCCGGTCGAGGGCGACCGTGGCCATGGCGACCACCTCGTCCGCGAGCCGGTCGACGAGCGAGCGGGCCACCGCGTCCCCGCCCGCAGCCGTGGCGAACAGCACCGGCGCCAGCTCGTGCCGCCGTACCGACTCGATCCGCCCCAGGTGCAGGGCCTCGATCAGCGCGGCCATGTCGGGCAGCCCGAAGTGTCCGGGCAGTGTGCGGGCCAGTTCCGTGGGCCCGCCCCGGCCGTCCGCCGCGCGGGCCGCGTGCCACAGGGCCTCCTCCGCCAGGCCCCAGCCCCCGCCCCAGTCACCGGAGATGCGGCCCACGGCGGGGAAGCGCGCGGTCCGGCCGTCCGGTGTCATCCCGACGCAGTTGATGCCCGCCCCGCACACCACGGCCACCCCGAGCGGCCGCGCACCGGCGGGCAGACCGGCGCGCAGAATCGCGAAGGTGTCATTGCGTACGTCGACCGTGCGCCCCCACCCCCGCGCCTCCAGGGCCGCCGCCAACTCCCGTTCCTCGACCGGCAGATCGGCGTTGGCCAGGCACGCCGACACATGCGCCACCGCGTCGAGCCCCGCCTCGGCGAGCGCCCGTACGACCGCCTCCGCGAGCGTGTCGACGGCGCGGGGCACGCCCACGCGCGGGGGCTGGAAGCCGGCACCGCGCGCCCTGCCGAGCACCCGGCCGTCGGCCGCGACCACCGCCACGTCGGTCTTGCTGTTGCCCGCGTCGATCGCGAGCACGGTCCCCCTGGCGTCCTTCGCGGTCAGGCCCACGCGAGGTGCTCCCGGTTGTGCGCGAGCAGCCGGTCGGTGAGCGCCTCGGCGTACTCGTACTGGCCGATCAGCGGGTGGGACAGCAGGGCCTTGAAGACCCGGTCGCGCCCGCCGCGCAGCGCCGCCTCCAGGGCCAGCTCCTCGTACGCGGTGACATGGGCGATCAACCCCCGTTGCAGCGGGTCGAGTTCGGGCACCGGCAGGGGTGCGGCGCCGTGCGCGTCCACGCGGGCCTGCACCTCGATCACCGCGTCGTCCGGCAGGAACGGCAGCGTGCCGCCGTTGCGCACGTTGACCACCTGGTACGGGCTTCCCCCGGTGCCGATCAGGGACGCGGTGAGGTCGACGGCGGCCTCCGAGTAGAACGCGCCGCCCCGCTTCGCGAGCAGCGCGGGCTTCTCGTCGAGCGCCGGGTCCGCGTACAGCTCCAGCAACTCCCGCTCCATGGCGGCCACTTCGGCGGCGCGGGACGGCTTGGTGCCGAGTTCCCGTACGACCTCGTCGTGCGCGTAGTAGTAACGCAGGTAGTACGAGGGGATGACGCCGAGGCGGTCGAGGGCGGCGCGGGGGAGGCGGAGGCTGTCGGCGATCTCGTCGCCGCTCTCGGCGAGCAGCCGGGGGAGCACGTCCGCGCCGTCGGGGCCGCCGAGGCGGACGCCGTTCTCCCAGGTCAGATGGTTGAGGCCGACGTGGTCGAGGAAGATCTGCGCCGGCTCGACGCCGAGGGCCGCGGCGAAGCGGCGCTGGAAGCCGATCGCGACGTTGCACAGGCCGACCGCCTTGTGCCCGGCCTGCAGCAGCGCCCGGGTGACGATGCCGACGGGGTTGGTGAAGTCGACGATCCACGCGTCCGGGTTGGCGCGGCGGACCCGTTCGGCGATGTCGAGGACGACCGGCACGGTGCGCAGCGCCTTGGCGAGGCCGCCCGCGCCGGTCGTCTCCTGCCCGACGCAGCCGCAGTCGAGCGGCCAGGTCTCGTCCTGCTCGCGGGCCGCCTGGCCGCCGACGCGGAGCTGCAGCAGCACGGCGTCGGCGCCGTCGACGGCCGCGTCGAGGTCGGCGGTGGTGGTGACGCGGGCGCCGTGCCCCTGCTTGGCGAGGATGCGGCGGGCGAGCCCTCCGACCAGGTCGAGGCGGTCGGCGGCCGGGTCGACGAGGACGAGTTCGTCGACGGGCAGCACGTCGTGCAGCCGGGCGAAGCCGTCGACGAGTTCGGGGGTGTAGGTGGAGCCGCCGCCGACTACTGCGAGTTTCATGGGAGTTGACCTTTCTCGGGCGTACGGGAAAACGGTCGGGGGATCGGCCGGGAAACGGCTCAGCCTTTGACGCCGGTCAGGGTGACGCCCTCGACGAACGCCTTCTGGGCGAAGAAGAACAGGGCGATGACCGGGGCCATGACGAGGACGGTGGCGGCCATCGTGAGATTCCAGTCGGTGTGGTGGGCGCCCTTGAACGATTCGAGCCCGTAACTGAGCGTCCAGGCGGCGGGGTTCTCGGAGGCGTAGATCTGCGGTCCGAAGTAGTCGTTCCAGCAGTAGAAGAACTGGAAGAGGGCGACGGCCGCGATGCCCGGCTTCGCCATCGGCAGCACGACCCTGAGGAGCGTACGGAGTTCGCCGCAGCCGTCGACGCGGGCCGCGTCCAGGTATTCCTCCGGGATGGTCAGCAGGAACTGCCGGAGCAGGAAGATGGAGAAGGCGTCCCCGAAGGCCATCGGAATGATGAGCGGCCAGAGCGTCCCGCCGAGATCGAGCTGTTTCACCCAGAACAGGTACATGGGGATGATGACGACCTGCGGCGGCAGCATCATCATCGAGACGACCAGCATCAGGGAGAGCCGCCGGCCGCGGAAGCGGAACCGGGCGAGGGCGTACGCGACGGGAATCGAGCTGAGCACGGTGAGCAGCGTGCCGAGGCCCGCGTACAGCAGCGAGTTCTTCCACCAGGTGAGGAATCCGGGGGTCTCGAAGACCTTGACGTAATTGCCGAACTCCCAGGTGTCCGGGGTGAGATCGCGGGTCAGGGCCTGCTGGTCGCTCATCAGCGAGGTCAGCAGGACGAAGACGAACGGCAGCAGGAAGAACAGGGCGGCGGCGACTCCGAGCGCGTGCACCCCGACCCAGCGGAGGAGGCCGGTCCGGTTCATCGCTCACCTGCCCCGACGAGCCCGCCGCGGCGCCGCATGAGGAGCGCGGTGCAGGCCATGGCGAGGGCGAAGAGGACCAGGGCGACGACACAGGCGGAGCCGTAGTCGAAACGCTGGAAGCCGAGGTTGTAGACGGTCTGCGGAAGGGTGAGCGTGGATTTCTCCGGATATCCGGGCTCGAACTGCTGGCCGCTGCCGCCGATGATCCCCGAGGCCACCTTGGAGGCGACGATCGGCTGCGTGTAGTACTGCATCGTCTGGATCACCCCGGTGACGACGGCGAAGAGCACGATCGGCGAGATGTTCGGCAGTGTCACGAAGCGGAACCGCTGCCAGGCGTTCGCCCCGTCCAACTCGGCCGCCTCGTACTGCTCTTTCGGCACGTCGAGGAGCGCCGCCATGAAGATGACCATGAGGTCGCCGACGCCCCACACCGCGAGCATCGTCAGGGCCGGTTTGGACCAGCCCGGATCCGTGAACCAGCCGGGCGCGGCGAGGCCGATTCCCTCCAGGGCGCTGTTCACCGGCCCGGTCCCCGGATTGAGCAGAAAGACGAAGGCCAGCGTCGCGGCCACCGGCGGCGCCAGATACGGCAGATAGAAAAGGGTGCGGAACACCCCGGCGCCCGTCCTGATCTTCGTGATGAGCAGCCCGACGCCGAGCCCGAACGCCACCCGGCACGTCACCATCACCACGACCAGCCACAGCGTGTTGCGCAGGGCCGGCCAGAACATGGTGTAACTGCCGAAGACATAGGACCAGTTGGCGGTCGAGTTCCAGACGGGCGCACCGAAACCGTCGTACTTCATGAACGAGAAATAGACGGTCGACACCAGCGGATAGGCGAAGAAGACGGCGAAGCCGATCAGCCACGGCGACAGGAAAGCGGCCGTGCGCAGCGCCGCCCTCCTGCGCTTGGCGCGCAGCGTGTACGTGGTCATGTGCCGTGTTCCCCGGGCTACTTGGCCTGCGCGATATCGGTGTCGATCTCCCGCGCGGTCTTCTCCAGGCCGGCCCGGATGTCCCGCACCGCGCCCTTCTCGACCTGGTATCCGAAGTTCTGCAGCGACATCTGGTACGTGATGCCGTTGATCGCGCCGTCACTGGTGTTGGAGTCGGGGTGCCGTGCGATGTCGAGGAACGTCTTGAACCGCGGGTCGAACTTCAGGTCCGGGGAATTCAGCGCCGCCTTGGTGGACGGCACGTTCTTGATGGCGTTGGCGAACTGCACGACCGCGTCGGTGTCCGTGGTCAGGTACTTCACGAGTTCCCAGGCGGCGTTCTGCTTCTCGCTCGCCGGGGCGATGCCCATGATCGTGCCGGAGAGATAGCCCTTGCCGTAGCTGTCGATCTGGTCCTTGGGGACGGGCAGCGGGGCCACGCCGATCTCGAATCCGGGCTTCGTCGCCTCGGCCATGCCGAGCCGCCATTCGCCGTCGAGCTGCATCGCGACCTGGCCGGTGTGGAAGGGGTGCTTGGCGCCCCATTCGTCACCGAAGGTCTTCTGGTACCTCTCCAGCTTGGCGTACCCGCCGAGCCTCTTCACGAGGTTCCGCTGCCACGTGTACATCGCCGCGAACGCCGGGTCCTTCGCGATGTTGGACTTGCCGTCCTTCGTGAAGTACGTGGGGCTCCACTGCGAGAGATAGTGCGAGGGGACGGTCTCGTAGCCGTGGTAGTTCGGCATGAAGCCGAGCTGTTCGTAGCTGCCGCCCTTGTGCTTGGTGAGTTTCTCGGCGACCTCGTCGAACTCCTCCCAGGTCTTGGGCGGTTGCTCGATTCCGGCCTCCTTGAACGCGTCCTTGTTGTAGTAGAGCCCGTACGCATCGCTGAGCAGCGGCAGGGCGCAGCGTCTGCCCTCGAACTGGGTGTAGTCGAGCAGCGGTTTCGAGAACGTCTTCTCCAGGTCGAGGCCCGACTTCTCGATGAACGGGCCCAGGTCGGCGAAAGCGCCGGACGAGCAGAACTTCCCGACGTTGGCCGTGGTGAACGACGACACCACGTCCGGCCCTTTCGAACCGCCCGCGCGCAGCGCCTGGTTGAGTTTCTCGTCGTTGATCCCGCCGACCGTCTTCACGGTGATGTTCGGGTGCTTCTTCTCGAACCGGGCGATGTTCTCGTCGATGGCCTTCACCTCGGACGGCGCGGTCCAGCCGTGCCAGAACGTGATGGTGGCCTTCGCTTTCGGGTCGTCGCTCGCGCCCGTTTCCGTGGAGCCCACGCAGGCGGTCGCGAGAACCGATATCGCGGCGACGGGCACGGCGAGTGTGAACCTGTTTCTGCGCATGACGATGTCTCCCTCGATGGGGGCGGGGGCGGACCTTGCGGGGCTGTCGTGCGGGTGGAACCGGTGGTGCTGCTCGTGCGGAGGTCAGCGGGCCGAGGTGTCGAAGACCTCGTCGCGGGTGACGGCGAGCGCGCTCTCCAACGCGCCGCGCAGCACGGCCTGTTCGATCACCTCGCCGAGCACGAGGCGGGGCCGGGACGCCGCGAGGTCGGCGAGCTCGGACTGGATCAGGGCGCGCAGCGGCTCCCCGCCCGCGCAGGTCACGCCGCCGGACAGCACGACGAGGCCCGGGTCGAGCACCGCCACGACCGAGGCAAGGCCGGTCGCGATCCGGTGCGCGGTCTGCCCGAGCAGGTCGAGCAGCGCCTCGTCGCCGTCGTCCGGCGCGCCCTCCTCGGCCCGCCCGGCGGCCTCGGCGGCGCGCTGCAGGAGGGCGGCTGCGGTCTCGGCGTACGGCTGCTCCGGGGTGTCGATGCCGAGGGACCTGGCGATCCGGGGCACGGCCTGCGCGCCCGCCAGTTCCTGGAAGCCGCCGCTGTTCGCCTTCGCGACCTGCCGTACGAGCGGGGTGCCCGGCACCGGCAGGAAGCCGATCTCGCCCGCGCCGCCGGTCCAGCCGCGGTGCAGCCGGCCGCCGATGACGAGGGCGGCGCCGATGCCCTCCTGGTTCCAGAGGAGGACGAAGTCCTGGTCGTCGCGGGCGGCGCCGACGCGCTGCTCGGCGACCGCGGCGAGGTTCACGTCGTTCTCGTACTCGACCGGCATCGGCAGGGCCGCGGCCAGCTCGTCGAGGAGCGTGGGGGAGTGCCAGCCGGGCAGATGGCTCGCGTACCGCAGCCGCCCCGTGTTCGGGTCGAAGGCGCCCGGCGTGCCGATCACCACCCGGTGCAGCTCGGCGCGGGTCAGCCCGGCCTCCTTCACGGCGCCGTCGAGCGCGGCGAGCACCTGGCGTACGACGTCGTGGCCGCCGCGGCCCGGGGTGCGGAGCTCGAAGCGGCCGGCCTCGGCGCCGGTGACGTCGGCGACGGCGGCGAGGATCCGCTCGGGCGTGACGTCGAGGGCGGCGACGTGCGCGGCGGCGGCGTTCACCGCGTACAGCTGGGCGTTCGGACCGGGCCTGCCCTCGCTCGTGCCGGTGGCGACGACGAGTCCGGCGGCCTCCAGGCGGGCGAGCAGCTGGGACGCGGTCGGCTTGGAGAGCCCGGTCAGCTTGCCGATCCGGGTGCGGGACAGCGGGCCGTGCGCGAGCAGCAGGTCGAGCGCCGCCCGGTCGTTCATGGCCCGCAGCACCCGCGGGGTTCCCGGCGTCCCGGGTGTCGTGGGGGGAGTCCCCGCCATGCCGTGCTCCTCCGTACGCAGGACCGTACTGTTAGGAAGGTTTCCTATTGGGTGTGAGGAACCTAGCAGCGGGCGTCCGGGTGCCGTCAAGGGTCAGGTCGTACGAAGACACGGCGTACCCACCCCGAACGCGCCGCACCCCCGCCGGAGATCGACGGGGGTGCGGGGGCGGGCCGGGCTACTTGCTCAGGTTGGGCGGCGGGATCGGGGAGGCCGCGAGGGACTGCGGCGACGTGTTCGACGCGTACGCCGACGGGGCCGCGACCGCCGGGGCCGGGTTGCCGTCCTCGTCCTCCTCGGCGGCGAGCACCATGCGGCCGACGATCAGGATGCCGGCGGCGTCGAAGGCCTCCTTGATCCGCCAGCGCAGCTCGCGCTCCACGCCCAGCGCCTTGCCCGGCATGGTCTTCGCGCTGACCCGGATGACCATCTGGTCCAGGTAGACGGCGTCGAGGCCGAGCACCTCGACCGGGCCCCACAGCCGCTCGTTCCACGGCTCGTCCTTGCTCATCTCGGCGCCCACCTCGGTGAGCAGCTCGCGCACCTTGGCCAGGTTCTCGTCCGAGCGGACCGTGACGTCGACGCCGGCCGTCGCCCAGCCCTGGGAGAGGTTGCCGATGCGCTTGACCTCGCCGTTGCGCACGTACCAGATCTCGCCGTTGTCGCCGCGAAGCTTGGTCACACGCAGGCCGACCTCGATGACCTCGCCGGAGGCGACGCCCGCGTCGATCGAGTCACCGACGCCGTACTGGTCCTCCAGGATCATGAACACGCCGGACAGGAAGTCCGTGACGAGGTTGCGGGCGCCGAAGCCGAGCGCCACACCGGCCACACCGGCGCTGGCGAGCAGCGGCGCCAGGTTGATCTCGAAGATGCCGAGGATCATCAGCGCGGCCGTGCCCAGGATCAGGAACGAGGCCACGGACCGCAGCACCGAACCGATCGCCTCGGAGCGCTGCCTGCGCCGCTCGGCGTTGACGAGCAGCCCGCCCAGCGCGGTGCCGTCGACGGCCTGCGCGCCGCGGTTCATCCGCTCTATGAGCTTGGTGATCGTGCGGCGGATCACATGCCGGAGGACCGTCGCGATCACGATGATCAGCACGACCCGCAGGCCGATGCCGAGCCACGCGGACCAGTTCTCCTCGATCCACCCCGCGGCGTTGGTCGCCTTCTGCTGGGCCTCGTCGAGCTGGTTCACCGGGTCCTTCGCGGAACCGGCGGACGACAGCGTCGACACGACGGACAGAAACACGGCGGGCACCTCCGGGTGTAGCGGCCTGACCGCACATAGGGAGAGAAGCGGGCAGACCAACCACACTAACGGGGCATCGTGTGTGGATCGTTGTGATGTTCGAAGGAGAGACAGTGCTCACGTCGGGGCGGGCTCTTCACTCCTGTGTGGTCGAAAACACTGCAAGCCCGTTACCGGCGCATGGTGGCGCTTCGACCAGGCATGAGGGGAGACTGAGTACAGATCGTCCCGGCGCGAGCCACGCGCCGCCGGCGTACAAGGAGGCATCCGTGCCGCATGTCCTGGTCCTCAACGCGTCGTACGAGCCGCTCGGCGTCGTACCGCTCCGCCGCGCGCTCGTCCTCGTCCTCGAGAACAAGGCTCAGTGCCTCGAGGAGTCCGGCGCCTTCATGCACAGCGCTACCCGCACCATCCCCGCACCCAGCGTGGTCCGGCTCAAGCGCTTCGTGCGGGTCCCCTACCGGGGGCCCGTTCCGCTGACCCGGCGAGCCCTCTTCGCCCGCGACGGGGGCCGCTGCATGTACTGCGGTGGCGTCGCAACCAGCGTCGACCACGTCATCCCCAAGAGCCGGGGAGGTCAGCACGCGTGGGAGAACGTGGTGGCGTCATGCCGCCGCTGCAACCATGTGAAGGCCGACCGTCATCTGTTGGAGCTGGGGTGGAGGTTGCGGCACAAGCCTGCGCCGCCCACCGGGCTCGCCTGGCGCATCATCGGCACCGGGCATAGGGATCCGCGCTGGCTGCCGTATCTGCAGCCGTTCGGCGCGGATGATGTGATGGCCCGGATCGACGGCATCTCTGCCTGAGGTCCGGGTTTTTGTACGACCGGGCCGGTCGTCCCCGCGCGTGTACGGGGTGCCGGGCCCGGTCGGCCTGTCTTCATCCCCTGACCCGCCCCTTCCCGAAACTGGGGCTCCGCCCCAGACCCCGCTCCTCAATCGCCGGAGGGGCTCAAGAATGAGCCCCTCCGGCCATTGAGGAGGCCCGTCCGGCAGGACTTCGGGAAGGGGCGGGTAGGGGAAAAATCAGTCGCGGACCGCGTAGGCCTCCACCGACCACAACGAGTACCCGTACTGCGTGCCCCGCTTCTCGCCCTCGATGCGGACGAACCGGACGTCGGGTTCGTTCATGTGGACCGTCTCGCGGCCCCCGCGGCCCTTCTCGACCGTCGCGGCCGTACGCCAGGACTCGCCGTCCTCGGAGACCCGCACCCGGTACGCGGCGGCGTACGCGTCCTGCCAGTGCAGCGCCACCTTCCCGAGGTGGACCGGACGGTCGAACTCCGCCTGCCACCAGGCGTCGTCCCGGGCCGGTGAGGACCAGCGGGTCTCCGGGTCGCCGTCGGCCGCGGCCTTCGCCGGGAAGTCCCGGGTCTCGTCGCCCGACGAGGACGCCTTCGCCCCGCGCACCAGATCGGGCCCACCGGTGCGGGCGTGCGCGCGGACCGTGAGCGTACGGGTCTGGCCGCCGTACGAGACGGGGACCGTGTAGCTGCCCGCCGGGGTGCCCTCGGGCACGGTGATCTCGACGGGGACCGTGACGTCCGTGCCGCGCGGCACCGTCGCCTCGCGCGGCACCCGCACCTCGACGCCCTTCGGCGCCCGAGCCGTCAGCCGGCCCTTCACGTCCGCCGGCCGCTTGGCGGTCAGCTTCGCCGTGACGCGTTGCGCCGGGCCGCCGATCTCCGCGTCCGTCTCCGTACGGGACAGCTCGAACGCCGCGTCCGCGCCGTCGGCGAACCACGGCACGACATGCTGCGCCGGCACCGTCGTCCGTACCGCGTCCGCCTTCAGGCCCTTCGCGGCGGTCTCCGTCCAGCCCTTGTCGGTGAGCCGGCCGAGCGTGCGCCAGCCCTCGCCGGGCACATGGGCCTGCACCGTGCCGCGCTCGCCGGGCTCCGTCACCGCCGTCACGGCCGCGATGGGCCGGGGCCGCGGCAGCCGCACCGTGTACGAGGCGTCGTCCTCGGCGACCTGCCCGCGCTCCTCGGCGGTGCCGGACCAGCGCTCGGACTCCTTCTCGGCCTTGTCGAGGAACGGCCCGAGCACGCCCTTGCCGACGGTGGCCCGGCCCGCCCGCACGTCCGCGCGCGCCGCGTCCAGGTCCTCGCGGTGCCGCCAGGCGCGGGCGCCGTCGCCGCGGGCCTGCGCGAGCAGCATGTCGACGGCGGCCTCACCGGCGGCGCCGTAGTGCCCCAACTGCTCGGACCAGGGCCCGACTTCGGCCCCGAGCTCGGTGTCGCGCAGCCGCCGCGGGGTCTCGCGCAGCACGGTGAACGCGTCCCGCAGACGCTCGCCCGCGGCCTCGACGCGCCTGCGGTCGCCGCCCGCGCGCTCCCGCCAGAACGCGTCCATCAGCGGCCGCAGATACGCGGACTCGTCGGCGCCGAGCACCGACGACGCGGTGTTGCCCGCCAGGGCCCGTACCGCCGCGCGCCGCTTCGCGTCTCCGCCCGCGGACCGCGCCGCGTCGTCGACGGCGGCGCGCCAGGACTCCTGCGGGCGGTACGCCTTCGGGTTCCAGGCGAAGTCGGCGGCCGTGAACAGCGGGATGCGGGAGGCGACCGGCTGCTCCATGGCGTTGGCGAGCAGCGCCGCCGAGCCGGTGGCGACACCGGGCTCGCGGCCCATGTACGGGCCGAGGAAGATCCGGTCCTGCGCGTAGTCGTTGACCGGGTAGTTGTCCATCGTGACCAGCGGGTGCCCGAACGCCTCGCGCGCACCGGCCAGTTCGCGCCCGGTGATGGTCTTCGGCACGACGCCGACGCCGGTCCACGCCACCTGCACCTGGTCGTCCAGCTTCCCGGCGAGCGCCTCGCGGTACTCGGTGGCGCCGTCCTGGAAGTACTCGGTGGGCATGAGGGTCAGCGGGGCCGAGCCCGGGTGCCGCTCCCGCAGATGCGCGGCCAGCGCGCCCGCGACCTTCGCCTGCGCGGCGGCCGCCGCCTCGGGCCCGGAGCCGAACGTCTCGGCGTCCGCGTCGCAGTGCCACTCGCTGTACGACACGTCCTGGAACTGGAGTTGGAAGGCCCGCACCCCGAGCGCCCACATCGAGTCGACCTTGCGGAGCAGCGCCTTCAGGTCGTCGTCCGACGACAGGCACATGGCCTGGCCGGGGGAGACCGCCCAGGTCAGCGTCGTGTGGTTGCGGTCGGCCCGCTCGGCAAGCGCGCGGAAGTCGGCCCGCTGCGCGGCCGGGTAGGGCTCACGCCAGCGCGCCTGGCGGTACGGGTCGTCGCCGGGGGCGTAGACGTACCGGTTGAGCTTGGTGCGGCCCATGAAGTCCAGCTGCTCCAGGCGCTGTTCACGGGTCCAGGGCGTGCCGTAGAAGCTCTCGGCGAGGCCGCGCACGGCGGTGCCGGGCCAGTCGCGGATGCGGACGCCGGGCACCGAGCCGGAGCCGTCGACGAGTTGGCGCAGCGTCTGCACGCCGTGGAACAGGCCGTCCGCGCCGACCCCTTCGAGGGCGACGGTGGGCCGGCCCCCGACCTCGCCGACCGCGAGCCGGTACCCGCCCTGCGGCAGGTCGGCGCGGTCGGCGGCGCGCAGGGCGCGCAGCGCGGCGGCGGCGCCGGACCGCTTCCCGTCCGCCGCGCCGGACTGCTTCCCGCCCGCCTCGCCCGCGCGCACGACGAGCGCGCCCGCGGGCAGCCGCGCCGGGTCCTCGACCTCGGTGACGCGCCGGGCGCCGGCCTCGCGCAGCAGCGTGCGCAGCACGTCGACGGCGCGCGGGTCGGCGTCCTCGTCGGTGACCACGTACGCCTGCTCGCCGACGCGCACGGCGGCGCCGCCGGCCTGGGCCTGCTGCGGGCGGGGCCACACCTGCGGGACGGGGCCGTCGTTCTCGCGGTCGCCCGCGGCGGGGACGTCGGGCTCGGTGACGGCGGGCTGCGGTGGCGCCGCGAGGGCTCCGGGGGCGCCGCCGATGAGACCGCCGATCACGGCGGCCGCGATCGCCGCCGCCCGCTTCCTGCGCCGCACCTGCACGGCTGTCCCCGCCCTTCTTCGTACAACTCGCAACAACTCGCACCCACAGCGTCGGGCGTCAGCCTAGGCCGTGTCCGTGCGGTCACACAGAGGCCCCCGGCAGCCCTTCTCGGCTGTGATGTGCCTCACTTCCCGTGAAAAGGGGTATGAGGTCTTACGGAGCCGCCCTGCCCTGTGGCCGCAAGGGTGCGGGCCCAACTTCCGTGCCGGGAACCGAATGTGGGCTCCGACACGTTGGTCGAATGCGATCGGTTCCCCTGGGTAGGGGAGCCCATCCGACCCTGCTGTCCACTGAAGGAGGCCCTCGTGGCCGCATCGGCTCAGCTTCTTCTCGACGCTCTCTCCAAACGTTCGGAGCTGCGCGACCTGCCGGACATCTCGCTGGTGTCCGATCCGGATTCCGGGTTGCTCGGCTCCTGCGCCTGCTGCGTCGAACCGCCCCTGACGAGCGAACCGCCGCTCGCCGACGCCGCCCCTCTCACCAGCGAACCCCCACTGGCCGACCCGGCCCCCCTCACCAGCGAGTCCACGGCGATCGAGGCCACCGCGGTCGAGGACCCCTCCCGGTACTGAACCCGCCCCGAACCGGCAGGCGCCGCCCGCCTCCGGGTCCGTACGGGCACCCCGGGCGCGCGGCCCGATCCGGCACCCGCTAGTTTGGCACCGTGGACAAGAAGAACGCCCTGCGCACCGGCGCCGTAGCAGCCGGTACGACGCTGATGATGCTGCTCATGTCGTCCCCCGCGCTCGCGCTGACCCGCGACGACGGCGACGACCCCGGTCCCGGCCTGAACGTGATGGAGACCCTCGGCCTGTACGTCGTGGCGCCGATCGTTCTCTTCGTGGTCATCGCCGGCCTCGTCATGGTCGGAGACAAGTCCCGCAAGGGCCAGAAGCAGGGCTGACGCCCGCACTCTTCGCGAGGGCGCGCCGCACCGCACCGGTGGGGCGCGCCCTCGTCGTCTGTCCGGAACTCCCAACCTTTCACTTCTGCTGAACAGATCCGTCGAAAGTTTTCGATGGACCTAAGTAAGCGGCCGGTGCGACGGTGGCTGCGTCACGTCGACGAGCCGCCCGCGAGGGCAGAGAGGCAAGGGGTACCGGATGGCAGTCCTGGAGCGGGTGCACGACAGCAAGGCGGAGGCGGCCGAGCCGGGCGGGGCGGGGCGGGCCCGCAAGGCCGCCACGCTCGGGCTGCTGCTCGCCGGGCTCGCGACGCTGGTCTGGTCGGGCAGCTTCGTCACCTCGCGGGCGCTCGCCGACTCCGTACCGCCGGTCCAGCACGCGTTCTGGCGGTGGATCATCGCGCTCGCCGCCGTCGCGCCCTTCGCCGTCCGCGCGACCTGGCGGCAGCGGGCGCTGCTGCGGGCGCACCTCCGCTATCTGCTGCTCGCCTCGCTGCTCGGCGTGACCGTCTACAACACCCTCGTCAACCAGGCCGGCATCTCCACCACCGCCGGGAACATGGGCATGATCATGGCCGCGTCACCGGTCGTCATGGCGCTCTACGAACGCCTCGGCGGCACCCGGCTCGGCGCCCGCCGCATCGCCGGCATGCTGATCGCCTGCGCCGGGGTGCTGCTCCTCGTCAGCAAGGGCTCGCTCGCCCTGGACTTCGCCGCCGGCGACCTGTGGATGCTCGCCGCCGCGCTCTCCTTCGCCTCGTACAGCGCGCTGCTGCGGCGCAAGCCCGCGGAGATCGACGGGCTCGCCTTCCTGTTCACCACGTTCGTGCTCGGCGCCCTGATGCTGTCGCCGGTGTACGTCGCGAGCCTCGTGCTGCAGGGCGGGTTCGAGGCGACGCCCGCGACCGTCTCGCCGCTGCTGTACGTCGGCGTGGTCTCCTCGGCCGTCGCCTTCTTCGCCTGGAACAAGGCGATCTCGCTGATCGGCGCCGCCCGCGCCGGGATCGTCTACTACCTCCAGCCGGTCTGCGTCGCCCTGCTCTCCTTCGCGGTCCTGGGCGAGCCCACCGGGCCCATGCAGGTGCTGTGCATGGCGCTGATCCTGGGCGGCGTCGTCCTCGGCGCGGCCCGCGGCGCCAAGTGACCGCGGCACCGGGCGCGGGCGGGCGGGGGACCGGCCCGGATAGGTTGCCGGTCATGACCGAGTGGGACATCAAGAAGCTGCAGATCCTGCGCACCCTCAGCGAGCGCGGCACCGTCACGGCCACCGCGCAGGCCCTGCTCATGACCCCCTCGGCGGTCTCGCAGCAGCTCTCCAACCTGGCCAAGCAGGTGGGCGTCCCGCTCCTGGAGGCGCACGGCCGCCGGGTCCGGCTCACCGACGCGGCCCACCTCGTGCTGCGTCACGCCGAGGCCGTCTTCGCCCAACTGGAGCGGGCGGACGCCGAGTTGGCCGGGTATGTGCGCGGCGAAGCCGGGGAGGTGCGGGTCGGCGCGTTCTCCACCGCGGTCCCCGCCCTGGTCGTCCCCGCCGTACGCCAGCTGCGCGCGGCGGCGCCGGGCATCGAGGTGCGGGTACGGGAGGCGGAGGCGGCGGAGGCGTACGAGCTGCTGTCCGGCGGGGAGGTCGACCTCGCCCTGTCGCTCGCCGCGCACGCGCCGACCGCGCGCGACCCCAAGTTCACGCGGGTGCCGCTGCTCGCCGACCCGCTCGACGTGGCCCTGCCGGTCGGGCACCCGCTGGCGGGCCGCGACCGACTCGGGCTCGGCGAACTCTCCGAGGAGGCCTGGATCTTCGGCGGCAGCGGGCCCTGGTCGGAGATCACCCTCGCGGCCTGCGAGGCGGCCGGGTTCGTGCCGGAGCAGGCGCACAGCGCGGCCGGCTGGACCGCGATCCTGGCGATGGTCGAGGCAGGCATGGGCGTCGCGCTCGTACCGCGGATGGCCGCGGTGCGGCGGGCGGGCGTCGCGATGTGCACCCTCGGCCCCGACCAGCCCCGCCGGCATGTGGTCGCCGCGCTGCGCCGGGGCGCGGAGGACAGCCCGGCCCTCGCCCGCGTCGTGGAGGCGCTGCGGGAGGCGGCGGAGGGGCTGGGACGGGACTCGAACCCGAACTGAGCTGGGCTCGGCGCCGGGCCCGAGCGGGGCTCAAACCCGATCTGAGGAGACGTCAATCACGGTTGGTACGGGCTTACTTGGGGTAGCTCGGCCCATCTGCAACCCACTCGTTCAGTTCTTCACAACTTGATCATATTCCGCTTTCGATCAGCGGCTACGATGCGGAGCGCCTTGATCAACATGGGGCGTGGGTCATGCCCCGCGAAGAGAGTGAGTGCTCAGTGGGGACCGACCTGGAAGTTCCGCCCATCTATTCGCCGTTCGCCGAAGCGATACATCCGCGGTACCAGAACATCGACCAACAGACCGCGCTCTGGGCCGAAAAGTTCCGGATAGGCTCCGACGAGCTCCGCGGCCGACTCGTACGGCACGACATCGGCGGATTCTCCGCGCGCATCCTGCCCGAGGGCCGCGAAGAGGTCGTCGCACTCCTCTCCGACTTCGTCCTCTGGCTGTTCGGCGTCGACGACGGGCACTGCGAGGAAGGCGAACTCGGCCGCAAGCCCGGCGAGTTGTCCGGCTACCTCTCCCGGCTCCTGCGCGTCGCCCAGAACCCCGAGTCGCCGCTGCTCCTCGACGACCCGCTCGCCGACGGCCTGCGCGACCTGCGCCGCCGCGTCGACCGCTACGGCACCGCCGGCCAGGCCGCCCGCTGGGTGGACGCGTTGCGCGAGTACTTCTTCTCCGTCGTCTGGGAGTCCTCCCACCGCACCGCCGGCACCGTCCCCGACCTCGACGACTACACCCTGATGCGGCTCTACGACGGCGCCACCTCCGTCGTCCTGCCGCTCCTGGAGATGGGGTACGGCTACGAACTCCAGCCCCACGAACGGGACGACCGGCGCGTGCGGGCCGCGGCCGAGCTGGCGTCGTTCATCATCACCTGGGACAACGACATCTTCTCGTACCACAAGGAAGCGGGCGGGAAGGACGACTTCTGGCTCAACGCCCTGCGGGTCATCGAGCGCGAGCAGGGCGTCACGCCCGGGGCGGCCCTCGACGTCGCGATCTCCCAGCGGGACCGGGCCACCAACCTGTTCCTGCTGCTCTGCGAGCGGCTGCGCGCCGACGCGAGCCCGCAGCTGCGGCAGTACCTGGACTCCCTCGGCAGCTTCATCCGCGGTGCGCAGGACTGGGGCATCACGTCCGTCCGCTACACCACCCCCCACGACCCGGCCCGCTTCCCGGACGCGTTCCGCGAGACCCCCGTCGACCCGAGCGTGCGGCCGTTGGGGATCGCGGCTGTGGACTGGTGGTTCGAGCTGGTTTGAGCTTTACGGGGTGGGGGGCTGTCGTCCTTCAACTGCGGGTTGGCCGTGGGTTTTGCGCAGTTCCCCGCGCCCCTGATCAGGGGCCTTCGGGTCGCTGTCCGGCTGCGGATCCGTCGTGGTTGCTCGCGCAGTTCCCCGCGCCCCTGACGGGGCCCGCCCCCCTGAAGACCCCCTAGCGGAGCGGAGGCAGGGGGACCGACTTCGGGGGTGGGGGAGTCGTCGGGGCCGTCGGGCGGGTGGGGGTGAAGCGGACCGGGAGGGACTCCAGGCGGCGGGAGATCCACGCCGAGACCACCCGCAGCTCGTCCTCGGGCACGTCGAGGCGGATGTCGATCAGGCGGCCGAGCAGGGTCTCCACGCCCGTGTCCGCGATCGCGCGGCCGATGTCCTGACCGGGGCAGCCGTGCGGGCCCGCGCTGAACGCGAGGTGCGAGCGGTTGCCGTGCATCGACGCCGTCAGGTCGGGGCGGATCGCCGGGTCCACGTTGCCCGCCTCCAGGCCGAGCAGCAGCATGTCGCCCGCCCGGATCGACCGGCCGCCGAGCTGAGTGTCGCCGATCGCCCAGCGCGTGGGCAGCATCGAGATCGGCGGGTGGTCCCAGAGCACCTGCTCCAGCGCGTCCGGCAGCGTCATCTGGCCGCCCGACAGGTTGCCGCGGAAGCGGGCGTCGGTGAGCACCATCCGCAGGGTGTTGGCGATCAGGTTCGCCGTCGGCTCGTACCCGGCGACCAGGGTGAGGCGCAGGTGCTCGCGGATCTCGTCGTCGCTCAGGCCCGACTCGTGGGCGATCAGCCAACTGGTGAAGTCATTGCCCGGGCGTTCCCGCTTCCGCGCCACCAGTTCGCTCATCGTGTCGACCACGAACCGGTTGCTCGCCACCGCGGTCGCGCTGCCGCGGGTCATGTCCCGGACCGCCTCGACCAGCTTCGGGCCGTAGTCCTCGGTCATGCCGAAGTGACGGGTCAGGACCATCATCGGCAGCTGCTCCGCGAACTCCTCGACCAAGTCCGCGCGGCCCTGCCCGGCGACGCGGTCGACGAGCTGGTTGGCGTACCGCGTCACATAGCGGCGCAGGCTCTGCCGGTTGAACAGGTCCAGGCTGTCCGTGACCGCGCGCCGCAGCCGGGCGTGCTCCTCGCCGTCCGCGAAGGCGAGCAGCGGCTGCCAGGCGGTCAGCGGCAACAGCGGGGAGTCGGCGGCCAGTTGGCGGTTCCAGACGCGGGAGTCGCAGGTGAACCGGGACGGCATGCGCATCACGTCCAGGTTCTCCCGGTGCCCGAGGACCAGCCAGGCCGGGATGTCGCCGTGCACCAGGACCGGTGCGACCGAGCCGTGCTCCGCGCGCAGCTGCTCGTACAGGTGCTGCTGTCCGCTCTCCGCGTCCGGGCCGTAGATCCGTCGCGGCAGACCCGCGCCGCCGGCGTGCGCGGGGCAGCCGGGCGGCGGCTGCGGCGAGGGGGAACCGGCGGATTCCGGGGCGGTGGTCATGGGAACGGCCTCCAGGGCAAGGGCGTACGGGTGCTGCGGCGCCGAAAGACGGACAGGTCAGCGCGCGTGCACGGTCATCGGGATGCGGTCGGCGTGCGGGACGGCCGAGACGACCTCCTTGGGGGCGTGCCCCGACGACGGCGTCAGACGCCAGCGCGCGAGCAGCGTCGCCAGCGCGATGGTCGCCTCCGTCCAGGCGAACTGGTCGCCGATGCACTTCCGGTTGCCCGCACCGAACGGGATGTACGCGTTGCGCTGCAGCCCCGCCTCGGCCTGCCGCTCGGGCAGCCAGCGGTCGGGGTCGAAGGCGTCCGGGTCGGGGAAGAAGCGCGGGTCGCGGTGGAGCGCGTACAGGCTGAAGCCGACCTCCGCGCCCACCGGGAGGCGGTGGCCGCCGAGTTCGACCTCCTGCGTGGTCCGGCGCATCAGCATCGTCACGCCGTGCAGCCGGATCACCTCGTCCAGGACGCGGCGCAGCGCGACCAGCTTCGGCACGTCCTCGACGGTCACCGGGCGGTCGCCGACGACCTCGCGGATCTCCGCGACCACCTGGGCGTCGAACTCCGGGTGCAGGGCGAGGTGGTGGAACGTCCAGGCGAGCGTGGCGGCCGTGGTCTCCGCGCCGGCGAACAGAATGGTGCTCAGCTCGTCCCGCACCTCCACGTCCGACAGGTCGTGCTCGGCGAGCAGCAGCGAGAGCAGGTCGCCCGCGTCGGTGTGGCCGGTCGCACGGCCGGTGGCGATGACCTCGTCGATGACCCGGCGCAGGTTGGCCGCGGCCGTGTCGAACTCCCGGTTCGGGCGGATCGGCACCCGGTCCAGGAACTTCGGCGAGGCCGCCCGTACGAGCAGGTTGCGCAGGGCGATCGGCAGGTTGGTGCGGATCGCCTCCACCGCGGGCAGGCCGATGTCGGTGGAGAACAGGGTGGAGGCGAGCGTCTCGATGGCGAACTGGGCCATCTCGTGCTCCAGTTCCACCTCCTGGCCGTCGGTCCACGAGTCGGCGAGGGACTGCGCGTTGCGGCTCATCACCGTCGTGTACTGCGCGATGCGCTCCTTGGAGAACATCGGCTGGATCAGCCGGCGGTGCGCCCGGTGCACCTCGCCGTTGGCGTTGGCGAGGCCGTTGCCGGCGAGCGGGCGCAGCCGGTCGAAGAAGCGGCCCTTCTCGAAGCTGCGGGCCTGGCCGACCGTCACCTCGTGCACCAGCTCGGCCGTCGTCGCCACGTACAGCGGCATCCGGCCCAGGTCGATGCGGACCAGATCGCCGTGCGCGGCAAGGGACTTGAGGAAGCCGAAGGGGTCGCGCAGCAGCTTCACGGCGTGCCCGGCCAGGGGGATCCCGCCCGGTACGCGAGGTATGGCCGACGTGCCGGCGGCCTCGGTCAGGGTCACGACGCCTCCGTGGCGACGGCGAGGGACTGCAGGTACCGCATCAGAGCCATCAGCACATCCCTGCTGGAGCCCCGCACGCGGGCGTCGCACTCCACGATCGGGACCGAGTCCGGCAGGTCGAGGGCGCCGCGGAGCTCCTCGATGGGGTAACTCGGCGCGTCCGGGAAGGAGTTGACCGCGACGACGAACGGCACGGAGCGCTCCTCCAGGCGGCCGATGACGTCGAAGCTGACCTCCAGGCGGCGGGTGTCGACCAGGACGACCGCGCCGAGGGCGCCCTCGAACAGGCCGCGCCACAGGAACCAGAACCGCTCCTGGCCGGGGGTGCCGAACAGGTACAGGACCAGCTCGTCGTTGATGCTGATGCGGCCGAAGTCCATCGCGACCGTCGTCGTGGACTTGCGTTCCACGCCCGCCGTGTCGTCGACGCCGACGCCGGCCTGCGTCATCGTCTCCTCGGTCGTCAGCGGCCTGATCTCGCTGACCGAGCCGACCAGGGTGGTCTTGCCGACGCCGAAGCCGCCGACGATGACGACCTTGACCGCCGCGGCGGCCGTCTCGGGCAGCACGTCCTCGCTCCGCGGCCCGGCGGCAACCTCGACCGAGCCGGGGCTCTCAGAGCTTCTGAAGTCCATCGATCACTGCCTCAATCAACGCGATGTCGGGGAGTTTTGCGGGCGGTACGGGCGGTCGGGAGAACACCAGGTCGGCCGCGATGAGATCGCCGACCAGCACCGTGACGACGCTGACCGGCAGGCTCAGGTGCGCGGAGATCTCGGCGACGGAGAGCGGCCGCTGACAGATGCGGACGATCGCCGCCTGCTCGGGCTGCATCCCCGGGCGGGGCGCCGACTTGGCCACGATCAGCGTGACCAGGTCGAGCGCCGACGACACGGACGAACCACTGCGGCCACCGGTGATCACATAGAGCCGTTCGGGGCCGCCCCCGTCCCAGTGCGGTTCGGCCGAGTTCACCTCGCGGCCACGTCCTGCCGCGGCGGGCTGCTGAGGTGCTCGCCGATGCGCAGGACCAGGTCCCGCATGCGCTGGCCCATCAGGCCGGCGTCCACGCCCTCGTCGGCGAGCACGGCGAGGAACGCGCCCTGCCCGGCCGCCATCAGGTAGAAGAAGCCGCCGTCCATCTCGATCACGACGAGCCGCATCCGGCCCTCGCTGTACGGGAGTTCGGCCGCGACCGCGCCGGCCAGGCTCTGCAGTCCCGCGCACGCGGCGGCGAGCCGGTCGGCGGAGTCGGTGTCGGCGCCGTACTGCGCCATCCGCAGGCCGTCGGCGGAGAGGACCACGACCTGCCGGGTCTGCGGGACTCCTTCGGCGAGGTCCTTGAGCATCCAGTCCATGTTGGCGGACTGGCCCGAGTGTCCCTGCTGCTGAATCACTGCTCGTTCCCCTTGCTAGCCGACGCCGAAGGGGCGTCGAGTTCCTGTGCGGCCCTGGGGCCGTTGCCGGTCGCCGCGGGGGCGGCGCCGCTGGTCTCGCCGGACAGGCCGCTCTGGAACGCGGCCAGCCACATGCCCGGCTGGACCCCGTCCGAGGCCTCCTCGGCGGCGGGGCGCCGGGGCTCGGGGGCCGGGGCCGCGGGGGTCCGACGGCGCCGCTGCGGCAGGCCGTTCGCGGTGCGTTCGGTGACCACGGGCACGTCGTCGTCCACCAGGTTCGTGGGACCGGTCACCGGGCGCTCCGTTCGGGATGCTGCGGGCGTGCGCTCGGCGGACGCGGACGCGGGCACGGGCACGGCGTGCTGGCCGGTACGGGACGCGGCGCCGGACGCGGCCGGGACCTGAGCCGAAGCCTGAGCCGAGGTCTGAGCCGGGGCCTGAGCCTGTGCCTGTGCCTGTGCCTGAGCCTGTGCCTGAGCCGGGGCCGGTGCGACCGGCGCTCCCGAGACCTGGCCCGCCGCCCCGCTCCGCTGCGACGGCACCGCCGCCGTCTTGCGCGGGCCGGACGCCGCGCCGATGCCGTGGGCGAGGCCCGTCGCCTGCGCCACCGTCGTGATGAGTTCCTGCGGCACGATCAGGACCGCGCGGACACCGCCGTACGCGGACGGCCGCAGCGACACCTGGAAGCCGTACGCCTGCGAGAGGCGGCCGACCACGGCGAGGCCGAGGCGGGGGCTCTCGCCCAGGTCGTTGACGTCGATGCCCTGCTGCGCCTGCTTCAGCATGCGCTCGGCCCGCGCGCGGGCCTCCTCGCTCATCGAGACGCCGCCGTCCTCGATCTCCACGGCGATGCCCGTCTGCACGTCGACGGCCGTCAGGTGGACCTTGGTCTGCGGCGGCGAGTAGCGGGTGGCGTTGTCGAGGAGCTCGGCGAGCGCGTGGATCAGCGGCTCGACGGCGGTGCCGACGACGGCGATGTCGGAGACGGAGTGCAGCTCGACGCGCTGGTAGTCGATGATCCGCGACATCGCGCCGCGCATCACCGAGTACAGCGGCACCGGCCGGGACCACTGGCGGCCGGGCCGGGCGCCGCCGAGCACGGCGATGGAGTCGGCCAGCCGGCCGATCAGGGCGGTGCCGTGGTCGATGCGAAGGAGGTCGCCGAAGACGTCCGGGGACTGGCCGTGCCGGTCCTCCATCTCCCGCAGTTCCTGGGCCTGTTGGTGCACGATCGCCTGCACGCGGCGGGCGATGTTCACGAAGGCGCGCTGCGCCGAGTCGCGCAGGTCCTCCTCGGCGGTCACCGCGTCGATGACGGACTGCAGCACCTTGGTGTGGGTGGCCGGGGCGCACAGCGAGGCCAGGACGTCCTCGGGGAACTCGCCGCGGCGCAGCCGGGCCACTACGTCCGGCAGCAGGACGTCGGCGACGCGCACCGTCTCGGCCTCCTGCTGCCGCAGCGCCTCCTCCAGGGCGGCCGCCTCGGCGCTCAGCGCGTCGATCCGCCGCCCGCGCCGCGCGGCCACCGCGCAGGCGACGCCCACGACGAGCGTGGCGACGGCGCCGGAGACGATCACCGGGAGCAGGGCGGACGAGGGGACGAGGAACGCGGCGACGGTGGTGCCGACGGCGAGCGCCAGCGGGGTCAACAGCCACAACGGGACGGGAGACTTGGAACTTCGTGGGGATGCCCCCGCGCGAACCCTCTGCACTGCGTTACTCCCGTACGTACGCGAAGATCATCAGACGGGTCGGTAGCGTAACGCCTTCGAGTGAATCCTCAGGACCAGGGGTCAAGTCCCGGACAAAACTTGCGTGTACGGGGACAACGCGGATGCGCGAAGGGCCCGGTTCCGGGAGTTCTGGCGGGTGCCACGCCCCGGAACCGGGCCCTCTGACCGGGCGTCAACAGCCGCCCGGGAAACGGGTCGTTCAGCCTGCCGCGGCGTCCGCGGCCTGCGCCTTCAGGGCCCGCTCGACACCCGAGCGGGACTCCGAGATCAGCCGGCGCAGCGCGGCGTTCGGCTCCTCCACGGCGAGCCAGGCGTCCGTCGTGTCGAGCGTCGCCTGCGACACCTGGAGCGACGGGTACAGGCCGACCGCGATCTGCTGCGCCATCTCGTGCGAACGGGACGCCCACACGTCCTTCACGGCAGCGAAGAACTTCTCCGTGTACGGGGCCAGGAGTTCACGCTGGTCGACCTGGACGAAGCCCGCGATCACCGCCTCCTGCACGGCGTTCGGCAGCTTGTCGCTCTCCACGACCGATGCCCACGCCTCCGCCTTGGCCTCCGGGGTCGGCCGGGCCGCACGCGCGGTGGCCGCGTGCCGCTCGCCCGCCGCCGTCTTGTCCCGCTCGTACTCGGCGGCGATCTCCTTCTCGCCCGCGCGGCCGGTCGCGGCGAGCCGCTCCAGGAACGCCCAGCGCAGCTCGGTGTCGACGGCCAGACCCTCGACCGTCTCCGTGCCGGCCAACAGGGCGGCGAGCAGGTCGAGTTGCTCCGGCGTGCGGGCCGCGGCGGCGAACGCGCGGGCCCAGGCCAGCTGGTGGTCGCTGCCCGGCTCGGCGGCCTTCAGGTGGGTGAGGGCCGCGTCCGTCCAGCGGGCCAGGCCGGTCTCGCGCCAGTCCGGGGCCGCGTACAGCTCCAGGGCCAGCTTGACCTGGCGGTGCAGGGACTGCACGACGCCGATGTCGGACTCCTTGCCGATGCCGGACAGGACGAGCGACAGGTAGTCGCGCGTGGCCAGCTCGCCGTCGCGGGTCATGTCCCAGGCGGAGGCCCAGGACAGGGCGCGCGGCAGCGACTCGGTGAAGTCCCCGAGGTGCTCGGTGACGACCTTCAGGGACTCCTCGTCGAGCCGGACCTTCGCGTACGACAGGTCGTCGTCGTTGAGCAGGATCACCGCGGGCCGCTCCTTGCCCACGAGGGCCGGTACGGCGGTGAGTTCGCCGTCGACGTCCAGCTCGACGCGGTCGGTGCGGACCAGCTTGCCGCCCTGCAGCTCGTACAGGCCGATCGCGATGCGGTGCGGGCGGAGCGTCGACTCGCCCTTCGCGCCGGCGGGCAGCGCGGGGGCCTCCTGGCGGACGGCGAACGCGGTGATGACGCCGTTCGCGTCCGTCTCGATCTCCGGCCGGAGCACGTTGATCCCGGCCGTTTCCAGCCACTTCTTCGACCAGGTCTTCAGGTCGCGCCCGCTGGTCTCCTCCAGGGCGCCGAGCAGGTCGGTGAGGCGGGTGTTCCCGTACGCGTGCCGCTTGAAGTAGGCCTGCACGCCGCGGAAGAACTCGTCCATGCCGACGTACGCCACGAGCTGCTTCAGGACACTCGCGCCCTTGGCGTAGGTGATGCCGTCGAAGTTGACGAGGACGTCGTCGAGGTCGTTGATCTCGGCCATGATCGGGTGCGTGGACGGCAGTTGGTCCTGCCGGTACGCCCAGGTCTTCATGGAGTTGGCGAACGTGGTCCAGGAGTGCGGCCACTTCGAGCCGGGGGCGTACGCCTGGCAGGCGGCCTCGGCGTAGGTCGCGAACGACTCGTTCAGCCAGAGGTCGTTCCACCACTCCATGGTGACGAGGTCGCCGAACCACATGTGCGCCAGCTCGTGCAGGATCGTCGCGGCCCGCACCTCGTACGCCGCGTCCGTCACCTTCGAGCGGAACACGTACTGGTCGCGGATCGTGACCGCGCCCGCGTTCTCCATCGCGCCCGCGTTGAACTCCGGCACGAACAGCTGGTCGTACTTGGCGAACGGGTACGGGTAGTCGAACTTCTCCTGGAACCAGTCGAAGCCCTGCCGGGTCACGTCGAAGATCGCGTCCGCGTCCAGGTACTCGGCGAGCGAGGGCCGGCAGTAGATGCCGAGCGGGACGCTCTGCCCGTCCGGGCCCTCGTACGAGGAGTGCACCGCGTGGTACGGGCCGACGATCAGGGCCGTGATGTACGTGGAGATCCGCGGGGTCGGCTCGAAGACCCAGACGTTGTCGCGGGGCTCGGGGGTGGGGGAGTTGGAGATCACCGTCCAGCCCTCGGGCGCCTTCACGGTGAACTGGAAGGTGGCCTTCAGGTCGGGCTGCTCGAAGCTGGCGAAGACGCGCCGGGCGTCCGGCACCTCGAACTGCGTGTACAGATAGGCCTGGTCGTCGACCGGGTCCACGAACCGGTGCAGCCCCTCACCGGTGTTGGTGTACGCGCAGTCGGCGACGACCTTCAGTTCGTTGCGGCCCGCGAGCAGGCCCGGCAGCGCGATGCGGGAGTCCGCGAACGCGGTGGCCGGGTCGAGCGGGGCGCCGTTCAGGGTGATCTCGTGCACGGTCGGCGCGACCAGGTCGATGAAGGTCTCGGCGCCCGCCTCGGCACTGTCGAACCGCACCGTGGTCACCGAGCGGTACGTGCCGCCCTCCTGCGCGCCGGCGAGATCCAGATCGATCTCGTACGCGTCCACGGTGAGCAGGCGCGCCCGCTCCTGCGCCTCTTCGCGGGTGAGATTGGTGCCAGGCACGCGGTCATCTCCTCGGGGTGGGACTCGGGTGGGTCTCGCCCGGGACTCGGGTTGCGTCCCGGTATGGACTTTTCGGCAATCCTTGCACGTCCGGCGGGCATGCTGGGGGTGTACCGGACACCGCGGGGAGGGCACGTGCTGGAGATCGAGGGGCTTGGGCACACGTACGACGACGGGCATCGGGCGGTGGACGGGGTCGACCTGTCCGTGGACCGCGGCGAACTGGTCTCGCTCGTCGGCCCGTCCGGCTGCGGCAAGTCGACGCTGCTGCGGTGCGTGGCGGGGCTCGTCCGGCCGACCGAGGGCACGGTGACGGTGGGCGGCGAGCCGGTCTCGGACGTGCCCGCGGGCCTGGCCGTGGTCTTCCAGGACTACACGCGCTCGCTCTTCCCGTGGCTGACGGTCCGCGACAACGTGGCCCTGCCGCTGCGCCGCCGGGGTCTCGCGCGGGCGGAGCGCAGGGCGGCGGCGGAGGCGGCCCTCGAAGAGGTGGGGCTGTCCGCGGCGGCCCGCAAGTACCCCTGGCAGCTCAGCGGCGGCATGCAGCAACGTGCCGCGATCGCAAGGGCGTTGGCGTACGAGCCGGCGCTGCTCCTCATGGACGAGCCCTTCGGATCGGTCGACGCGCAGACCCGGGAGGACCTGGAGGACCTGCTGCTGCGCGTCCGCGCCGGCACCGGCACGACGGTCCTGGTCGTCACGCACGACATCGACGAGAGCGTGTACGTGGGCGACCGCGTCGTGGTCCTCACGGGCAGCCCCGGCCGCGTGCACGCGGACCTGCGGGTCGACCTGCCGTCCCCGCGCGACCAGATCGGCACGCGGGAGTCGCCGGAGTTCGTCTCGCTCCGGGCGGAGGTGGGGCGGGCGGTGCGGCGAGCGTGACGTCCGGATTCCGCCAGCCGTTGCGCGGACGGGCGGGCACGGTGGCCCTATGACGACGACGTACCCGCCCCGCCCCATCCCCCCGGCCGCGCTCGCGGAGCTCCGTGAGCGTGACGACGCGGGCCGCCCCTGCGCCCCCTTCACCGAGCCGACCGGCGGCGACCCGCTGCGCTGCTGCCTGCGCCCGGTCGAACGGGGCGAGCGCGTCGCCCTCGTCTCGTACGCGCCGCTGCGCCGCTGGGCCGCCGAGACGGGCGCGGACCCGGGCGCGTACGACGAGCAGGGCCCGGTCTTCATCCACGCCGAGGAGTGCGCGGGCCCGGCCGCCCGGGACGGCTACCCCTTCACCCGCCCCGGCGCCCTGCGCGCCCTGCGCCGCTACGACGCCGAGGGCCGCATCGTGGGCGGTCGCCTGCTCGAACTGACGACGGCCCCGGACGCCGACCTGGACACGTCCCTGAAGGAGGCGTTCACGGACCCGGAGGTCGCCCTCGTGCACGTTCGGGCGGTGGAGTACGGCTGCTTCCACTTCGAGGTCCGCAGGCCGTGACCCCCGGACTCAAGCCGTCGCTCCGACCGCCCGCGCGAACTCCCGTACCCGTTCCGTCTCGCCGTCCCTGTGCCAGATCAGGCCGAGGGTCGACGGCGGGAGGCCCGTGGTCGGGATGTGGGTGACGTCCCTGCGGGCGTGGTAGTCGGCCGTCGGGTCGCACAGCAGCATCGCGGCCTGGCCGGAGGCCACCAGGGTCAGGCCCTCCTGCAGTGTGCGGACGGCCGGGCCGGGGCGGGCGGAGGGGGCCTGGGCGGTGCGCCAGTACGCGGGGGCCGGGGGAGCGGGGGCGACCAGCGGGGTCGCCTCCACCTCGGCGGCCGTCAGGGACGTACGGGACGCGAGCGGGTGGCGGGCGGAGACCGCGACGTTCTGCCGCTGCTCCGCGAACCGCGGCCCGAGCACCAGGTCCGGCTCGGCGACCGGCAGGAGGACGACCGCCGCGTCCACCGACCCGGCCCGCACCGCCCCGAACGGGTCCGAGAACGGCAGCTCCACGATCTCCGTCCCGCACCCCGGATGCGCCTCCCGGAACGCCGCGACCGCCGCCATGAGGCGGTCGTCCGCCGTGCCCTGGAATCCGAGCCGCAGCACGCCCTCCACGCCCCGCGCCGCCGACCGCGCCTCCGCGACGGCCGCGCGCAGCTCCGCGTACGCCGGGCGCAGCCGGGTCAGGAAACGCTCGCCGAGCGGGGTGAGCCGGACGCTGCGGCTCGTCCGCGTGAACAGCCGTGCCCCGACCCGGCGTTCAAGGGCCCGGACCAGCTGGCTCACCCGGCTCTGCGAGACCCGGAGGCGTTCGCCCGCCCGGCCGAAGTGCAGCTCCTCGGCCAGGATCAGGAAGCACTCCAGCTCCCGCGCCTCCAGGCCGCCGCCGTCCCCGGTCATGCGTCGTCCCTCCGATCGATGAGCCTCGCTCATTCAAGGGTGAGATCTTCGGTGTTGTTCCCGGCGCCCGCACGGCGTTGGCTGAGGGCATGTCCACCGCTCATCAACTCGCCGGGCCCGCACGGGCGTTGACGCTCCCCGTGCTCGCCGCCGCGGCCGCCACCTTCACCGTCGTCACCGCCGAGATGCTGCCCGTCGGGCTGCTCACCCCGCTCGCCGCCGGGCTCGGCGTCTCCCCGGGCACGGCCGGGCTCGCCGTGACCCTGCCCGGCTTCGTCGCCGCGCTCGCCGCCCCGCTCCTTCCCGCCGCCGCCCGCGCCGTCGACCGGCGCACCGTCCTCGTCGCGCTGCTCGCGCTGCTCGCCGCCGCGGGTGTGGTCTCCGCGCTCGCCCCGCACTTCGCCGTGCTGCTCGCCGCACGGGTCCTGGTCGGCGTGGCCATCGGCGGGGTGTGGGCGATCGCGGCGGGCATCGCGCCGCGGCTCGTGCCTCAGGCGGCGGTGGGGCGGGCCACCGCGGTGGTGTTCAGCGGGATCGCCGTCGCGTCCGTCGTCGGGGTGCCCGCCGGCACGTTCCTCGGCGAACTCCTCGGCTGGCGCTGGGCGTTCGGTGCCGCCGCGCTGCTCGCCGCGGCCGTCGGCCTGCTCCTCGCGTGCGCGCTGCCGCCGCTTCCCGCCGAGCGCGGCGCGGGCGGACTGCGTACGGTCCTCGGCGCGGCCCGGCTGCCCGCGGTACGGGCCGGGCTGCTGATCGTGCTGCTCCTGGTCGCCGGCCACTTCGCCGCGTACACGTATGTACGTCCCGTCCTGGAGCGGGTCGACGGGCTCGCCGCCGGCCTGGTCAGCGGGCTGCTGCTCGCGTACGGGGTCGCGGGGATCGCCGGGAACTTCGTCGGCGGCGCCCTCGCCCCGCGCGACCCGCGCCGCACCCTCCTGTGGATCTCCGCGCTGCTCGCGGCGGTCGTCCTCGCCCTGCTCGCGGCGGGCGGCTCACTGCTCCTGTCGGCGGGGCTGCTCCTGCTGTGGGGGCTCGCGTACGGCGGTGTCTCCGTGTCGACGCAGAACTGGATGGCGGCCGCCGCGCCCGCCGCCGGGGAGTCGGTGTCCGCGCTCTACGCGGGCGTCTTCAACATCGCCATCGCCCTGGGCGCCCTCCTGGGAGGCCGCGCGGCGGACACGTTCGGCGCGGACGGGGCCCTGTGGCTGGGCGGAACGCTGGCGGCGCTGGCGGCGGCAGCCACGTACGGCAAACGCCGGGCGGGCTGAAACTCAGCCCGCCCGGCGTACGGCACATCTCGTCCCAGCCGGGTCACATCCAGCCCGGCAGGGGCTTGCATCCAGCCTGTCCGGCGGGGCAAAACCAGCCCGTCCGGCGTTTGAGGACGAGCCGTCAGGCGATCGACGGTGCCGCGGCCGACCCGCGCGAACCGTCGACGTAAGCCCAGGTCAGCCCCGAAGCTCCGCCGCCACCAGCTCCGCGATCTGGACCGCGTTCAGCGCCGCGCCCTTGCGGAGGTTGTCGTTGGAGAGGAACAGCGAGAGGCCGTTCTCGACCGTCTCGTCGCCGCGGATGCGGCCCACGTACGAGGCGTCCTTGCCCGCGGCCTGCAGCGGCGTCGGGACGTCGGACAGCTCCACGCCCTCCGCGCCCGCGAGGATCTCCGTGGCGCGCTCGGGGGTGATCGGGCGCTCGAAGCGGGCGTTGACCTGCAGCGAGTGGCCGGAGAAGACGGGGACGCGGACGCAGGTACCGGAGACCTTCAGCTCGGGGATCTCCAGGATCTTGCGGGACTCGTGGCGGAGCTTCTGCTCCTCGTCCGTCTCGTTGAGGCCGTCGTCCACGATGGAACCGGCCATCGGCAGGACGTTGTACGCGATCGGCGCGACGTACTTGTCGGGCTGCGGGAACTCGACCGCCGAGCCGTCGTGGGTCAGCTTCGGGGCGTCCGCGCCGACCTTCTCGACCTGCGAGTACAGCTCGTCCACACCGGCGAGGCCGGAGCCGGACACGGCCTGGTAGGTGGCGACGACGAGCGCGGTCAGGCCGGCCTCGGCGTGCAGCGGCTTCAGGACCGGCATCGCGGCCATCGTCGTGCAGTTCGGGTTGGCGATGATGCCCTTCGGGCGGTCCTTGATCGCGTGCGGGTTGACCTCGGACACGACGAGCGGGACCTCGGGGTCGCGGCGCCAGGCCGAGGAGTTGTCGATGACTACGGCGCCCTGGGAGGCGACCTTCTCGGCGAGGGCCTTGGACGTGGCGCCGCCGGCGGAGAACAGCACGATGTCCAGGCCGGTGTAGTCCGCGGTGGAGGCGTCCTCGACGGTCACACCGTCCAGCACCGTGCCGGCGCTGCGGGCCGAGGCGAACAGGCGCAGTTCGTCGATCGGGAACTTCCGCTCGGCGAGGATCTTGCGCATGACCGTGCCGACCTGACCGGTGGCTCCGACGATTCCGACCTTCACTGGGATTCCTCCGCAATTCCGTACATGACGTCATCCGTACATGCCGTCTGGCATCCATGATGCGTCTGTCCAGGTCCGGCTTGTCCAATCCATTGTCCGACGTGCAAGACGACACACCGAGGGGCGGGTACCCGACCGGGCGCCCGCCCCTCACTCAGCGCGTACGACGCGTTACGGAACGACCTTCTCGATCCGTACCGACCCCGCCCCCGCGACCGTGCCGCGGGCGTTCAGGACCTGCACCTCGCCGAAGAACTGCCGGCCCTCCGGCGCCGCACCGGCGACCAGGACCTCGGCCCCGACCTTCGCGCTCGCCCCGTTGGCCAGCTTCAGCGGCGCGGAGCCGTCGACCTTCACCTCGCCGAGCGACGGGGCGAAGAACACGTCGAGGTAGTCGTAGGCCGTGGACCCGGACGGGACCGAGTAGCCGTCGACGACGACCGTGTACTCGCCGGGCGTGGGCTTGGCGATCCGCACGGCCTCCTCGGAGTCGCCGTCCGCGGCCGAGCCGACGACCTTGCCGTCCTTCAGCACGGTCAGGTCGAGGTCGGTGGTCTTGTCGGCCGGGTTGCCGATGACGACGTCCAGCTTCTCGGCGCCCTCCGGCACGACGACGGTGGTCTCCTGCGAGGCGCCGTGCGCGATCGTCGGGCGGGCCGACTTGGACGAGCCGAGCGAGCCGCCCTTCAGCTTGCCGTCGACCGCCGCGTACCCGTTGGTGACCTGCCACTCGACCGGCGTGGCCGTGCCGACCTTCGCCTCGGACACGACCTGCACGGCCGGGTCGAAGGCGACGCCGAGCACCGACACGTCCAGCTTGTACGGGTTGTCGAGCAGCGGCGACGTACGCCGGGACTCGACCTCCAGCTCCCAGACGCCCGGCTGCGGGTCCGCGTACGAACGCAGGTCGGGGCGGCAGGTGTTGGCCGGGTTGGGGTAGTTGGCGTAGCAGTTGACCGTGGAGGTCGGGTCGACCGGGACGCCGTACGGGTGCAGCGAGACGAAGCGGGTCTGGCTGCCCTTCGCGAGGCCGCCGAGCGCGACCTCCAGGGACTTGGCGCCCTCCGGCACGGTGATGAAGTACGACGTGGTGCTGTTGCGCTGCACCGTGCCGCTCGCCGAGTACGTGAACTCGGGCTTCTTCAGGTCGTGCGCGACGACGACGGTCGACATGATCTGCTTGTCGGTGCCCTCGGTGCGCGGGTCGTCCAGCTCCAGGATCGCCGAGTGCACTCCGGCGCTGCGCGGCTTCGCCGTGACCTTCACGGTGACCGGCTTGTTCAGCGGCAGCGACACCCACTCGGGGCTCGCGAGCCGGAACGTGCCGTCGTTGCGGGCGAGTTCGACCTCGTGCGCGACGGCGCGGTCCGGGCCGCTGGTGCGGGTGACGGTGACCTCGTACGTCTTCGACTGGCCGGTCTTCAGGCCGCCCTCGCGGTCGTAGATGCCGGTGCCGGGCTTCTTCAGCTCCTGCTCCAGGGCCGTGTCGACGGGCGCCTTCACGCCGTACGCGTGCGACTTGGCGCCGTCCTCGATGGCGTCCCAGGCGTCGACGACGTCGATCAGGCCCGCGCCCTCCTGGTGCGGCTGGAAGCCGCGGATGTGGTGCGCGGTGGAGGTGAGCGCGGTGCGCAGCTCGTTCGGGGTGAGCTCGTCGCCCTGCTGCTTGGCGGCCGAGATCAGCAGCGCCGAGGCGCCCGCGGCCTGCGGCGAGGCCATCGAGGTGCCCTGCAGCATCGAGTAGCCGGCGGGCAGTCGGTAGCCCGCCTCGGCGACCGGGCCGCCGGGCAGCCAGGTCTGCGTGGTGTTGATCGAGGCGCCGGGCGCGGCGATCGTCGGCGTGAACCCGCCGTCCTCGCGCGGGCCGCGGGAGGAGAACGGCAGCATCGAGTACGGCTGCTCCACCGCCGAGCCGTAGTTGGCCGCCCAGGTCTCGCGGGAGATGGAGGCGCCGACGGAGATCACCTTGTCGGCCAGCGACGGGTCGCCGATGGTGTTCGTGCCCGGGCCGCTGTTGCCCGCGGAGATGACGAGCTGCACGCCGTACGTGTCGATGAGCCGGTTGTACAGCTCGGCCCGGGCGTTGTTGCCGTCGTTGAGCGCGGGGAGGCCGCCGATGGACATGTTGACGATGTCGACGCCGCGCTTGGTGACGAGGTCGATCATGCCCTCGGTGAGCGCGACGTTGGTGCAGCCGCCGCTCCAGGTGCAGGCCCGCGAGGAGACCAGCTTCGCGCCGGGCGCCGCACCGTTCATCCGGCCGCCGAACAGGGAGTTGGCGGCGGTGATGCCCGCGACATGCGTGCCGTGCTCGGACTCGATGATGCCGATGTTGACGTAATCGGCCTTGGCGCCCGCGGAGTTGTACGTGACGTCCTTGCGGATCTCGACCACGAACGGCACCCGCTCGACGACGTCCGTCTCCGGCTTGTCCGTACCGAAGTAGCCGACCTGGAAGCCGTCCTTGTACGGCTTCATGGCCTCGTCGTTCGTGAAGTCCGCGTCGTCGTTCAGATCGACGCGCACGGTCCCCGACTTGGCGTCGTACAGGACGCCCCACTTGTCGGTGGTGTCGCCGTCCCGGTTCAGGTCGCCGTTCGCGTCGCCGCCCGTGGAGGCGGACTCGCGGAACCAGTTGACCTGGTACGAGCCCTCCGGTGCGGTCCAGGTCCGCCCGTCGAAGGTGAACGTGGGCCCGGCCGCGGGGGTGTTCATCCGGCGCCAGGTGCCGTCGCCGTCGATCACCGGGTCGGTGGCGGTGACCCAGTCGACGATCTTCCGCTCGCCGGTGGTGGTCTTCTGCAGCGCGGGGTGCCCGAGGTCCACGCCGGAGTCCAGGATGCCGATGGTGACGCCCCGCCCGTCCGCCTTCGGGTGCTCCTTCACGAAGTCGACGGCCCCGGTCTCGAACGACGGGTTGTACGGGTTCTTCGCCGGGGTGTCCTTGCCGGGCGCCGGGTAACTCGCCTGCTCCGCGGCGGTCTCGGCGCCCTTCGCGCGGTCGGCGGCGGGCGTCGGGTCGTCGAGCTTCACCTCGTGCCGCAGGTCGATGCCGTGCACGGACGACAGCTTCGCCGCCCGGTCGATCGCCGCGTCGGCCTTCGCCGTCGGCACGGTGGCGCGCACGTACCCGAGCTTGTCGTAGGTGCGGCCGACGGTGCCGCCCTCGACCGAGTCGAGCTGGGCGGCGACCTGTTCGGTGGCGCCGGGCGCGGTGGCGACCATCATCGTGACGGTCCTGTCCCCGTCGGCCTCGGCCTCGTCGAGCAGCCGGGCGTCGGCGGCGCCGAGCTTGTCGCCGGGGGAGGGGTCGGCCTTGGCCGCGGGCCCGGCCGCCGGGGTGTCGGCGGCGAGGGCCGGCACGGGCGCGGCGGCGGTCAGCGCGGCCGCGAGCCCTGCGGCCATGGCTATCCGGGCAGCACGTCTAGCCCCTGGTCTGGAGGTCATCTGCATCCCTGTATGTGAAAGAGCTGGTCCGTATTCCGTAAATCGGGACCGGATGACCGCATAGCTTGACGCAACTGGGCGGGTTTTGGGGAGAGTTCGCCAAAAAGTGATCAGGGGGAGATGTTGCGGTGGCCCGCGGGTGCTGTGCAGGTGCGGCGCGTGCCGCGGGCGCTGCTCGGGTGCGTGCCGTCAGTCGGTGCGCGTGCGCGCGTAATGCCGGGACGCCTTGGCGCGGTTGCCGCACAGGGCCATCGAGCACCAGCGGCGCGTGCCGTTCCGTGACGTGTCGAAGAAGTGCAGGATGCAGGCGTCGTGCGCGCAGGCGCGGATGCGGTCGGGCGCGGTGGCGCGCAGCGTGAGGTAGTCGCGGGCGGCGAGCCAGGCCGGGCCCCACGCCGGGTCCGTGAACTCCGGCTCCTCGCCCGGCCCTTCGGGGCGCAGCGTGGCGCGGATGCGGCCGTGCCCGAGGACCGCGTCGACCCGCCGCACGCCGTCCGCCGACGCGGGGGAGTCGACGACGGCGGCGAGTGCGTCGCGGGCGGTGAGCAGGTGCCGGAGCGTGGCGTCGTCGGCGGTGAAGCGGCCGTCGTGCGCCGCGTCGAGCCCGTTGCCGGCCAGCCAGATCCGCAGTCCGTCGAGGCCGGTCAGCAGGTCCTGGCGCTCGCCGTCCTGGATCCAGCGGGTGTTGAGCAGGTCGAGGGAGAGCGGCTCGCCGGTCAGCGGTCGCGGGTCGGTCGCGGGGGCGGCGGCCATCTGCGGCTCCCTTCGCTACGGGCCCCTGCGGCGGGCGGGCGGGCCGAGGCGGGGCGGGCCAGGGCGGGGCGGACTAACTGGTCAAGGGTACGACGCCGGTTGACGCGTGCATTCTCTAACCAGTAACGTCACTTTCAACGGTTAGGCAATTCTGCCCGGCCGAGCCTGCGCGAACTCCTGAGAGAGGTGTGCCATGACGGCGACCCGCACGCTCATCCCCGGCCACGTCGGCCTCAACGTCACCGACCTCGACCGCTCCGTCGCCTTCTACCGCGACGTCCTCGGCCTCACCCTGATCGGCGAGTCCAAGGAGGACGGCCGCCGCTTCGCCTTCTTCGGGACGGACGGCCGCCCGCAGGTCACCCTCTGGCAGCAGGCCGAGGGGACGTACGCACCCGCCGCCGCGGGCCTGCACCACCTCGCCCTGCAGGCCGACTCCCTCGACGAGGTCCGCGGCTTCGAGCGGAACCTGAAGGAGTACGGGGTGGAGTTCGCGTACGACGGGGTCGTCCCGCACGGCGAGGGCGCCGCGTCCGGCGGGATCTTCTTCCGCGACCCGGACGGCGTCCGCCTGGAGATCTACGCGCCCGACGGCGCCGAGGGCGCCCCCGCGCCCGTCGCCGAGGCCCCGACCTGCGGCTTCTTCTGATCCCCCCGACTCTTCCGATCCGCCGGTACCGACACGAGGGAGCAGACCGTGAACCCCGCGCACCCCACCGCCCCCGCCGGCCCCTACCACCGGGGCTCGCGCGCCGTGCAGGACCGTGTCGGCGTGCGCGCGCTCGCCGACCACGTCGGCCGGTCCATCGGCCCCGGCATCCGCCCGGTGGCGGCCGCCTTCCTGGAGCAGCAGCCGATGCTGGTCCTCGGGGCGGCCGCCGCCGACGGCCGGGTCTGGGCCTCGCTGCTGACCGGGCCTGCCGGTTTCGTACGCGCCACCGGGCCCCGGCAGATCTCCGTCACCGGCGCCCCGCACCCCGCCGACCCCCTGACCGCGCCGCTCGCCGAACCCGGCGTCCCCGTCGGCACCCTCGCCCTCGACCCGCGCACCCGCCGCCGGATGCGGCTCAACGGCCACGCCCGGCCCACGGCGCGCGGGCTCGCGGTCGAGTCGGACGAGGTGTTCGCCAACTGCCCGAAGTACCTGCAACGCCGAGAGACGTACGACACCGTCCCCGGCCGCACCCCCGCAGAGCCCCGCACGAGCGCCGAACTCGGCCCGCTCGACCGGCAGTTGATCGCCACCGCCGACACGTTCTTCCTGGCCACGGTCGGCCCGGACGGCGCCGACGTCAGCCACCGTGGCGGCAACCCCGGCTTCGTACGGGTCGACTCGGCGCGCGAGCTGTCCTGGCCGGACTATCCCGGCAACGCCATGTTCCTCACCCTCGGCAACCTGGAGACCGACCCGCGCGCCGGCATCCTCCTCCTCGACTGGACCACCGGCACGACCCTCCAACTCACCGGCACGGCCCGCACCGTGCACCGCCCCAAAGGGCAACGCAGGGTCCACTTCACCCTCGACCGCGCCGTCCGCACGGAGTCGGCGAGCCCGCTGCGCTGGTCCCCACCCGAACCTTCCCCCGCCAACCCGCCGGTGGAGCAGGGGAGTTGAGCGTGACGACCACCGCATCCGCGCCCCTCACCCCACGCCCGGCCCCGCCGCCCAGACCGGCCCTCCACGTCCTCCTCACCGGCACCGCCCTCGCGGTGACCGCCCTGCTCGGCCTCGTCGCCGTGGGCGCCCTGCTCGACCAACCCCTGCTCATCCCGCCCCTGGCCGCGTCCATGGCCCTGGTCGCGGGCGCCCCCGAACTGCCGCTGGCCCAGCCCCGCAGTGTGCTCGGCGGTCAACTCCTGTCCGCGCTCACCGGATTCGCGGTGCTGCTCGTGCTGCCGCCGGGGCTCTGGTCGGCCGGGCTCGCGGGCGGCCTGGCGTTCGGCGTGATGGCGGCGGCCCGCACGCCGCACTCGCCGGCCGCCGCGACCGCCGTCATCGTCGCCCTCCAGGCCCCGCCCGCCCTGCCCTTCCTCACGCTCCTCGCCCTCGCCTGCGCACTCCTCGTCGCCACCGGCCTGGCCGGCCACCGCCTGACGTCCCGCCGGACAGGACGGCGATACCCGGTGTACTGGCGCTGACTTCCCTCTAACGTCAGGGGATGCAGAAGGAGTTGAGGGTGGCGGCCTACGCCGTGTGCATACGAGAACGACGACTGCTCCTCGCCCGCCTGTCCGGCACCGGCGGCGCGGCCGGCCGCTGGACGCTGCCCGGCGGCGGCATGGAGCACGGCGAGGACCCGTACGACACGGTGATCCGCGAGGCCGAGGAGGAGACCGGGTACGCGGTCGAGCCGGTCGCCCTGCTCGGCGTGGACTCCATCCGCCGCCGCTACCCCCGCAAGTTCGGCACCCACGCCGACTTCCACGGCCTCCGCCTGGTCTACGAGGGCCGCGTCACCGGCGGCGCCCTCCGCCACGAGGAGAACGGCTCGACCGACCTGGCCGCGTGGCACGACCTGGACACGGTGGGGGAGTTGCCGACGGTCGGCCTGGTGGAGGCGGGGCTGAACCTGTGGACCCGGGCCCACGAGAGCTGACCACCGGTCGTTGTTCACCTGCGGCTTCCGTCGCGGCTGGTCGCGCAGTTCCCCGCGCCCCTTCGGGGAGAGAAGCCCGCCGCAGGCGCCGCCCCTACCCCCAGAAGTGAACCCCACGTGTCCACCGCCCCCCGCAGGGGCCAGCACCCCATGTCCGCTCGGCGCACCCAGGACCCCCGTACCCCGATCGGCCGCCCCCGTTGCACCCGCGTTCACGCACACGCCACCCCCGCTGCCAAGCATCCAGAGGACCGCAGCCGCGAACGCACCGCACCCGGGGAGACCGCGCCATGCCGCGCATCCGCTCTGTCGCCGCCAGCCTCGACCGCCGTTCCTTCCTCGCCGCCGCGGGCGCCGTCTCGGCCTCCACGGGCATCGGCCTCGCCGTGGGCCTCAGCGGCGGCGAGGCGAACGCCGCCCGCCCGGCCGCGGCTCGCCCGTCCGCCGCGACCGCGCTCAGCTCCCGCAAGGCGCCCGCCGCGCCCCTCGCCCCGTACACCGCGGGCACCACGCTGCACACCACCTCCGCACCCCGCCCCGGCCAGGGCTACGTGCGCCTCGGCGAGGGCCCGGCCTGGGACCGGGTCGTACGCTCCGAGCTGGCGGCGCCCAAGTCGGGCCGCGCCGACCGCCGTACCGCGCTGGCCGCGTTCGTGCAGTTCACCGACCTGCACATCGTGGACACCCAGCACCCGCTGCGGTACGAGTACGTGCGCGGCGAGACGTCCAGCGCCTGGCGGCCGCAGGAGACGCTGTCCGTGGCCGGCGCGGTGGCGCTCGTGGAGCGCGTGAACGCCCTGCGCGGCGCGCCCGTCACCGGTGCGCCCCTCGGCTTCGTCATGACGACCGGCGACAACACCGACAACAACTCGCGCGCCGAACTCGACTGGTTCCTGCGGACGATGAGCGGCGGCAGCATCACGCCCAACACCGGCGACCCGCGCCGCTACGAAGGCGTCCAGGACAGCGGCCTCAAGGAGTACTGGCACCCCGACCGCGCCGACTTCCGGGACGCCGACAAGCAGCTCGGCTTCCCCGCGATCCCCGGTTTCCTGGAGGCGGCCGTCCGCGAGGTCCGCAGCCCGGGACTGAACCTGCCCTGGTACTCGACCGTCGGCAACCACGACTCCCTGCCCGGCGGCTGCTACGCCTCCGGCGACTCGTGGTTCCACGAGTTCGCGGTCGGCGGCAAGAAGCTGATGTCGCTGCCCGAGGACCGCGCCGCCGCGTTCTGGAAGAGCGTCAAGAAGGGCCTCGACCCGAAGGGCGCGCAGTTCCGCGAGCTGATGCGCACCGAGCGCAGGCACCTCCGCTCCGTCACCCCCGACGCCTCCCGCGCCCCGTTCACACCCGCCGAGTACGTGCGCGCCCACCTCGACCCGGCGTACGCGGGCGTCGGCCCGGCCGGGCACGGCTACACGCAGGACAACGTGGACGCGGGCACGCAGTACTACGCGTTCCGCATCGCCGACGACGTGCTCGGCATCAGCCTCGACACCACCGACCCGGCCGGCCACTACGAGGGCTCCCTCGGCACGGCCCAACTCGACTGGCTGAAGCGGGAGTTGGCCGAGGCCGAGCGGAACGGCTCGTACGTGATCGTCTTCAGCCACCACACCAGCAGCAGCATGCGCAACCTGCGCCCCGACCCGGACCGGCCGCGCGAGGCCCGGCACGGCGGCGAGGAGGTATTGGCGCTGCTCGGCCGGCACAGCAGGGTCCTCGCGTGGATCAACGGCCACAGCCACCGCAACAAGGTCACCCCGCACGGCTCGTTCTGGGAGATCACCACCGCCTCGCACATCGACCACCCGCAGCTCGCCCGCGTCGTCGAGCTGGTCGACAACCGCGACGGCACCCTGTCCGTGCTCACCACGCTCATCGAGTCGTCCGCCCCGCACCGCACGGATTTCGCCGATCTCTCGCAGCCCGGCCTGGCCGCCCTCTACCGCGAGCTGGCCTTCAACGCGCCCGGCCGCAAGCCCGACCTCGGCGGCGACCTGGACGACCGCAACACCGAACTGGTCCTGCGCAAGGGCTGATTACCGCTCAACCCGCGCCGCCCGCTCAACCGCCGCACCGCGCCCGGAGTCCTCCCCCGCACACGACGTGACGAGGGAGAGGCACACCCATGGCAGTACGTACGGTGCGGACCGGCCTGCTGGGACTCGCGACGGCGGTGGCGCTCACGGCGACCGCGTTCACGACGCCCGCCCTGGCCGACTCCGGCAGGGGGCACCGGGCGACGCAGCAGGCGATCGATGCGGCCGTCGCGTCGGGCGTGCCCGGCGTCGCGGCGCAGGCGAGGGACGCGCGCGGCGTCTGGAAGGGCACGTCCGGCGTCGGCGACCGCGAGACGGGCGCACCGCGCGGCGCCCACGACCGCTACCGGATCGGCTCGCTCACCAAGACCTTCGTGGCGACGGTGCTGCTGCAGCTCCAGGCGGAGGACCGGATCGACCTGGACGACCCGGTGGAGAAGTGGCTGCCCGGCGTCGTCCGCGGCAACGGCCACGACGGCCGGAACATATCCGTACGCCAACTCCTCAACCACACCAGCGGAATCTTCAACTACACCGCCGACCCCGAGCTGGCCCGCAAGTCCAACACGACGGCCTTCCTGCAGCACCGCTACGACACCTACACCGCCGGGCAGGTCGTCGACATCGCCATGAGCCACGAGCCGGACTTCGCGCCGGGCACGGACTGGGGCTACTCCAACACCAACTACGCCCTGGCCGGAATGATCGTCGAGAAGGTCACGGGCCGGCCGTACGCAGAGGAGATCGAGGACCGGATCACCGGCCCCCTCGGCCTGGACGCCACGACCGTGCCCGGCACGGACCCGACGGTCGCCGAGCCGAGCAGCCGCGCCTACTCGAAGCTGGCCCCGCCGGACTCGGACGGCCCCGTGTACGACGTCACGGAGATGAACCCGTCGGTGGCGGGCGCGGCCGGCGCCATGATCTCCGACTCGGCCGACGTCAACCGCTTCTACTCGGCCCTGCTGCGCGGAAAGCTGCTGCCCGAGCGGGAGTTGAAGGAGATGAAGACGACGGTCCCGACCGGCGAGGACTCCCCGAACCTGTCGTACGGCCTCGGCCTGATGAAGCTCGGCGGCCTCAGCTGCGGCAAGGAGGTCTGGGGCCACAGCGGCGGCATCAACGGCTCGGCGACCTACGGCCTGACGAACGAGTCCGGTGACCACACCTTCGCGTTCAACTTCAACGGCGACTGGTCGGGCGAGGCGGGCCCGATCGTGGAGGCGGAGTACTGCGGGGCGTAGGTCCCGTTTTCCCCGCGCCCCGAAAGGGGCGCGGGGAACTGCGCGACCCGCCACGACGGCGCAGCAGCCGAACGAACAGCGCCGCAGGCTTTCGGGAAGGGGCGGGGAGGGGATTTCAAAGGCGCGAAGCGCCTACCGAGGCAGCACCACCACATACGCCGCCGGCTCCCGGTCCACCGCCGCCATCAACGCCGTACGCACCACCGTCGCCTGCTGGTCGAGCCCCTCGCGCAGCTTCCGCGGCGTGACGTGGACGACCGTGATCCCCAGCTGCTCCAGGTGCTCCCGCCTGCGCACCGCCTCGGACCACTCCGCGTCCCCACCCGCCCGCATGTCCAGCTCGACCGCCACCGCCTGGTCCGGCCAGTACGCGTCGACGCCCCCGAGGTGCGGGCCGCCGGGCAGGCGCAGGTCCACGTTCCACACCGGGTCCGGCAGGCCGAACTCCCGCACCATCCGGAACAGCCGGTCCTCCGCGACCGCCCGCCCCTCGGCGAGCAGCGACTCCACGGCGTCCGCCACGTACGGCCTGGGCAGCAGCCGCGCCTGGTCCAACTCCCGGAGGATCGCGGTGGGTTCGCAGTGCCCGCCGCGCACCGCGTCGGTGAGCAGCAGGCGCACCGAGCCCGCGTCGTTCAGCTGCGCCACCGCGTCCGCGAGGGCCCGCGGCACCGGCGCCACGTGCACTCCGGTGATCTGCCGCGGCCGGGGCAGCGCGGCGCTGCGTACGATCCGGGCGCAGCCGGTGGACCGCAGCCGCCGGGTGCGCGGCACGAGCACGTCGATCCGGTCGAGGGCGAGCAGCGGGGGAGCGGACGGGAAGCCGTGCAGCGTCAGCGCCGCAAGCCCCGTGATCATGGCCTCCTCGTACGGCAGGTCCGCGTCGTCGCCGGCCGGCCGCGGCGCCTGCTGCGGCACGGCCCCGGGGCCCGGTGGTCGGCGTGCGTACAGCAGGACGGCGTGCAGCCGTTCCTCGCTGGTCGGCGGCCCCGGGTGCAGCAGGAACACCCCGGGCAGCAGCTGCTGCCACGCCCCGCCCGGCCCGCACTGCTCCTCGATCTGCGCGGCCCCGACACCGTGCGCGCGCAGTTGCGTGGCGGTCAGGACTCGGCGGGAGGAGGCGAGGGGGAGAGGGGAGCCGGGGTGGGTCAACGGGCAGGGCGAGACGGGGGAGTTGTGGTTCATGACTGGCAGATTCCCGGTCTTTTCCCGCGCTCTAACCGCTGTTACAGGCTCGTCGACAAACGCGGACAAGCTCGCCCTAAAGCCGGAGGTGTGGCGAACCGAAAGGCGCAGGTCCATTCGGGGGTTACGGGCAGCCGTTCACCTGACTTGTCACAGTTTCAGATCGGGCCGAGGCGGGGTGGGAACGCCCACCCCGCCTCGGCCCGCGCGCACTCCCGGCGGGGTCACGCCCCCGCGTCGCACGCCTGCCCGCGCAGCACCCGCGCGAGGTCGTCCCGCGCTTCGAGCACGAGCCGCCGCAGCGCAGGAGCGGCATCCGAGTGCGCCGCCAGCCACGCATCCGTATCGGCCAGCGTCGCCGGGGAGTCGAGGAGCGCCGGGAACATCCCACGCACCACGTGCATGCCGATCTGGATCGACCGCTCCTGCCACACCCGCTCGATCGCCTCGAAGTACTTCGGCGCGTACGGCGCGATCAGCTCCCGCTGCGAGGACTGCTGGAACCCGGCGATGGTCGCCTCGACCAGCGCGTTGGACAGCGCGTCCGACTCCACGACCTGCGCCCACGCCTGCGCCTTGACGGCCGCCGACGGCCGCGCGGCCAGGCACCGCACCTGGTGCCGCTTGCCGGACGCGGTGTCGTCGCGCGCCAACTCGGCGGCGAGGGCGGCCTCGTCGGCCTTCCCGTGCGCGGCGAGCGGTTCGAGGAAGGCCCAGCGCAGCTCCTGGTCGACGTCCAGGCCGTCGATCTTCGCGGTGCCGTCGAGCAGCCCCTGGAGCAGCTGCAGGTCGTGGTCGGACGCCGCGACCGAGGCGAAGAACCGGGCCCAGGTCAGCTGGTGCTGGCTGCCCGGCTCGGCGAGCCGCAGCTCGCGCAGGGCGCCCTCGGCGACGAGCCGGCCGCCCTCCGCGCGCCAGTCGGGGGCGGCGTAGTGGGTGAGCGCCGAGCGGGCCCAGGCATGCAGCATCTGCAGCACGCCGATGTCGCTCTCCTGCCCGGCGAACCGCAGCACGAGCCCGACGAAGTCCCGCGCGGGCATGAGCGCGTCCCGCGTCAGGTTCCACAGCGCCGACCAGCACAGGGCGCGGGCGAGGGGGTCGGTCAGGTCGCCGAGGTGGGCGCGGAGCGTGTCGAGCGAGCCCTCGTCGAAGCGGATCTTGCAGTACGTGAGGTCGTCGTCGTTGACGAGGATCAGCTCCGGCCGCTCCTCACCGGCGAGTTCGGCGACGACGGTGCGCGGCCCGTGCACATCGGTCTCCGCACGCGCGTACCGCACGAGCTCGCCCTCGGCGTTGCGGCGGTACAGGCCCACGGCCACGCGGTGCGGCCGCAGTTCGGGGTGCGACTCGGCCGCCTCCTGGAGTACGGCGAGTTCGGTGATCCGCCCCTCGGCGTCGTACGTGGCCAGCGGGGTGAGGGAGTTGACGCCGGCGGTCTGCAGCCAGGCCCGCGCCCACTCGCCCATGTCCCGGCCGGAGGTCTCCTCCAGGGCGGACAGCAGGTCGCCGAGCTCGGTGTTCCCGTACGCGTGCCGCTTGAAGTAGCGCCGGGCGCCCTCCAGGAACGCGTCCTGCCCCACGTACGCGACGAGCTGCTTGAGGACGGACGCGCCCTTGGCGTAGGTGATCCCGTCGAAGTTGAGCTTGGCCGCCTCCAGGTCGCGGATGTCGGCCGTGATCGGGTGCGTGGAGGGCAGCTGGTCGGCGCGGTACGCCCAGGACTTGCGGTTGTTGGCGAAGGTGATCCAGCCGTCGGTGAAACGGGTCGCGCCGACCATCGAGAAGGAGCCCATGAAGTCCGCGAAGGACTCCTTGAGCCACAGGTCGTCCCACCACTGCATGGTGACGAGGTCGCCGAACCACATGTGCGCCATCTCGTGCAGGATGACGTTGGCCCGCCGCTCGTACGACGCCTGCGTCACCTTGCCGCGGAAGATGAACTCCTCGCGGAACGTGACGAGCCCCGGGTTCTCCATCGCGCCGAGGTTGTACTCCGGCACGAACGCCTGGTCGTACTTCCCGAACGGGTACGGGTAGTCGAAGTGGTCGTGGAAGAAGTCCAGGCCCTGCTTGGTGACGAGGAAGACGTCGTCGGCGTCGAAGTACGGGGCGAGGCCCTTGCGGCACATCGCGCCCAGCGGGATCGTCAGCCGCGTACCGTCCTCGAAGGTCCGCTCGTAGCTGTCCGTGACGTAGTGGTACGGGCCGGCCACGAACGCCGTGATGTACGTGGAGATCGGCTTGGTCTCGGCGAACTTCCAGACCCCGTCGACGAGTTCGCCGACACCGTTGGACCACGCCGTCCAGCCTTCGGGCGCCGTGACCTCCATCCGGTACGGGGCCTTCAGGTCGGGCTGCTCGAAGTTGGCGAAGACCCGGCGCGAGTCGGCCGGCTCGTACTGCGTGTAGAGGTAGACCTCGCCGTCCTCGGGGTCGACGAAGCGGTGCATGCCCTCGCCGGTGCGGCTGTAGGCGCACTGCGCGTCGACGACCAGCTCGTTGTCGGCGCGCAGGTCCTCCAGGCGGATGCGGGAGCCGTCGAACACCTCGGACGGGTCGAGGTCCGTGCCGTTCAGGGAGACGGCGGTGACGGACGGCGCGATCAGGTCGGCGAAGGTCGCGGCCCCCGGCTCGTTGCAGCGGAACCTGATGGTCGTGACCGACCGGAACGTCCGCGTCCCGGTCTCGTCGCCGCCGACGGCCGACCGCAGGTCGAGGGCGACGTCGTACCCGTCGACGGACAGCAGGGCGGCCCGCTCGCGGGCCTCGTCGCGGGACAGGTTCTCACCGGGCACAGGCACTCCTCTGGGCTCACTCGATTTGCCCCCGATCCTGCCATGTGCCCGCTCACCGGAACATCCGGGAATGCCCGGGCCCGGGCCGCTGTTGTGCGCTGCGGACGGTCATGACGGCCACCGGATTCCGTACGAGGAGAGACATGACGACCAAGGCGTCGCACGAGTCCCAGGACAAGGTCATCGCCGACTTCTGGTTCGACCCCCTGTGCCCCTGGGCCTGGATGACGTCGCGCTGGATGCTCGAAGTGGAGAAGGTCCGCCCGGTCGAGGTCCGCTGGCACGTGATGAGCCTCAGCGTCCTGAACGAGAACCGCCTGGACGAACTGCCCGAGCAGTACCGCGAATTGCTCGCCACCGGCTGGGCCCCGGTCCGGGTGGTGACGGCGGCGCAGCAGCTGCACGGCGACGAGGTCGTCGGCGAGCTCTACACCGCGCTGGGCACCCGCTTCCACAACCGCGGCGAGGGCGCGACGCGCGAGGCGATCGCCGGCGCCCTGCAGGACGTGGGCCTCCCGGCCTCGCTGCTCGACTTCGCGGACTCGGACAAGTACGACGAGGAGCTGCGCGCCTCCCACAAGGAGGGCATCGACAAGGTCGGCCAGGAGGTCGGCACGCCGGTCATCGCGGTCCCCGGCGCGGACGGCGAGCAGATCGCCTTCTTCGGCCCGGTCGTCACCCCGGCCCCGAAGGGCGAGGCGGCCGCGAAGCTCTGGGACGGCACCCTCCTGGTCGCCTCGACCCCGGGCTTCTACGAGATCAAGCGCACGCGCACCGAGGACCCGGACTTCTCCAACCTCGACTGAGGCCCCGGCCCGGCGGCACAGCACAGGAAGGCCCCCCGCGAGTCACGTTCTCGCGGGGGGCCTTCCGTTTTCTCATCCGCCCGCCCGGTGAAGGTTGAGAAGACGATCACGAGCGGGGCGTTCTCCGGGAGGTCCCGCCCTCAGGGGGCGAGCAGCAGGTTGTACGAGCGCTCCTTGGCGGCGGCGTAACGCCGCGCCACGTCCTGCCAGTTGACGACCGCCCACATGGCGTCGATGAAGTCGACCTTCTGGTTCTTGTACTGCAGATAGAAGGCGTGCTCCCAGGCGTCGAAGACCAGGATCGGCGTGGAGCCCTGGCCGACGTTGCCCTGGTGGTCGTAGATCTGCTCCACGATCAGCCGCCCGCTCACCGGCTCGTACGCGAGCACGCCCCAGCCCGAGCCCTGGGTGGTCGCCGCGGCCTTGGTCAGCTGCGCCTTGAACCCGGCGAACGAGCCGAAGGACTCGGCGATCGCGTCCGCCAGGTCGCCCACGCCGTCGGCCGCGAGCGGCTCGCCGCCGCCGCCGTCGCCCGTCATGTTCTGCCAGTAGATCGAGTGCAGGATGTGGCCGGACAAGTGGAAGGCCAGGTTCTTCTCCAGGCCGTTGATCGACCCCCACGCCTCCTTGTCCCGCGCCTCCGCCAGCTGCTCCAGAGTGTCGTTCGCGCCCTTCACGTACGCCGCGTGGTGCTTGTCGTGGTGCAGCTCGATGATCTCCGGACTGATCACGGGCGCCAACGCGGAGTAGTCGTACGGGAGTTCAGGAAGTGTGTAGACGGCCATCGTGGTCCCCTCCGGCGCTTATTGCAATCAACTTGCAAGTGCAGGTTAGCAGCAAGAGATCGTCGGGGCGCGGCGGACCCGTACGACGAAGGCCCCCACCCGGATGTCCGGGCGGGGGCCTTCGGTGTGTGCGACAGGCGGGTCGGGCGGGATCAGCCCTTCACGTCGGCCTTGTCCTTGGCCTTGTCCTCGTCTTCGGCCTTGGGCTCTTCCTCGGCGTCGGCTTCGGCCTTGTCCTCGTCCTTGGACTCGGGCTCGGCGTCGGCCTTCGGCTCGGCGTCCTCGTCGGACTTGCCGGCCTTCTCGGCCTTGCCGGCCTTGTCGGCCTTCGCGTCGGCGGCCGGCTCGGCCTTCGCCTCGGAAGCCTCGGAAGCCTCGGAAGCCTCGGCCTTGTCCGCGGCCTCGGGGGCCTCCGGCTCCGCCGCGGCGTCGCCGCCCGCCGGGGCGGGCGGGAGGTTGCCGGCCTTCAGCTGCTCCAGCTCGGCGGCCAGGCCGTCGACCTTGGCGTGCGCGGCCTTCACGGAGTTGTACTGCTGCAGGATGTAGCCGACGACCATCAGGACGAGCGTCAGACCGCCCGTGTAGTACAGCTGGATCCGCGTGCCCTCCTCGCGGGCCATCAGCACGAACACCGCGGCCATGCCGGCGAGCGCCACCCACGTCAGGTACGGGTAGAGCCACATCTTCACGACCAGCTTCTCCGGCGCCTCGCGCTGCAGCTTCTTGCGCATGCGCAGCTGGGAGGCGGCGATGAAGAACCAGACGACGAGGATGATCGCGCCGATGATGTTCAGGAGCCAGGCGAACAGCGTGTCCGGGTACCAGTAGCTGAGCAGCACGCAGACGAACCCGAAGACGCTGGACGTCAGCACGGCGATGCGCGGGACGCCGCCGGAGATCTTGCCGAGCGCCTTCGGGCCCTGGCCGCGGGCGACGAGCGAGCCGGCCATGCGGGAGGCGCCGTAGATGTTGGCGTTCATCGCGGAGAGCAGCGCCACGAAGACGACCACGTTCATGATCTGGCCGGCGGCCGGAAGCCCGAGCGCCTCCAGGGTCACGACGTACGAGCCCTTGTCCGGGTTGGGCAGCTGCGGGTCGTTCCACGGGACGAGGGTGGCGATGACCGCCATCGAGCCGACGTAGAAGATCGCGATGCGCCACATCGCGGTGCGCACGGCCTTCGCCACGCCCTTGACCGGGTGCTCCGACTCGGCCGCCGCGATGGTGACCGTCTCCAGACCGCCGTACGCGAAGACCGAGGCGAGCAGGCCGACGATCAGGCCCTCGCTGCCGTTCGGGAAGAAGCCGCCCTCACCGGTGAGGTTGGACAGGCCCGGCGGCTCGTGGTCCGGCAGGACGCCCGCGATGGCGGCGACGCCGATGCCGAGGAACAGCACGATCGCGCCGACCTTCAGCGCGGCGAACCAGAACTCGAACTCACCGAAGTTCTTCACCGAGATCAGGTTCGTGATGCAGAAGAGCAGCATGAACAGGGCGACGAAGGCCCACTCGGGCACGCTCGGCACCCAGCCGTGCGCGATCTTCGCGGCGCCAATGCCTTCGAGGCCCACGGCCACGCAGAGCAGGAACCAGAACGACCAGCCGGCGGTGAAGCCCGCCCAGGGTCCGATCGCCCGCTCGGCGTGCACCGAGAAGGAACCGGAGGCCGGGTTGGCGGCGGCCATCTCGCCGAGCATGCGCATGACGAGCATGACCAGGGCGCCGGAGATCGCGTACGCGATGATGATCGACGGCCCGGCCGCGGAGATCGCGGCACCGGAGCCCACGAACAGTCCGGCACCGATCACACCGCCGAGGGCGATCATGGAGAGGTGGCGCTGCTTCAGGCCGTTGCCGAGACGTGCTTCGGTCGCGGTACCCGAATCTTGCTCTTTATCCAGAGTTGTCCGAGACATGGTCGAGGGGAGTCCAGTACGTGAGACGGTAGAAGGCCCCGCCAGTGTGAGTGCCGTCTCCGCTCAGCAGAAGATCTGGCTCGCTATCCGGACAATTCTTTGACCTGAAGTGTGCGGTCGGTTACCGCGCGTTGTGGTTCCGTCGCTCTCGCCACTCGCGCAGGCCCGCGAGCGCCATCACGGCGGCCGTCGCACCCGTCGACCACAGCAGCTGCGGCCGCGCCGACGCGTCCGTCAGCATCAGGCCGACGACCGCGGCGATCGCGGCGAGCGCCGCCCACGTCAGCCACGGGAAGCCCCACATCCTCAGGACGAGCCGCTCCGGCGCCTCCCGCTCGATCATCCGCCGCAGCCGCAGCTGGGACACGGCGATCAGCGCCCACACGAACAGCAGTACCGCACCGACCGAGTTGAGCAGGTACTTGAAGACGGAGTCCGGCCACTTCAGGTTGAGCAGTACGGAGACGAAGCCGAACGCCACCGACGCGAGCACCGCGAGCCGCGGCACCCCGCCGCCCGACACCTGGAGCAGCGACTTCGGGGCCTCCCCGCGCTCGGCGAGCGAGAAGATCATCCGCGACGAGCCGTACAGGTTGGCGTTGAGCGCCGACAGCAGCGCCACGAACACCACGATGTTCATGATCTGCCCGGCCGACGGCACCCCGATCGAGTCGAGCACCTTGACGTACGGGCTGAGCCCCGGCTGCTGCGCGGTCCACGGCAGCACCGTCACGATCACCAGCATCGAGCCGACGTAGAAGAACAGGATCCGCCAGACCGCGCTGCGCACCGCGCGGGCCACCGAGCGGGCCGGGTCGGCGGACTCGGCGGCCGCGATCGTCACGACCTCCAGACCGCCGAACGCGAACACGACCGCGAGGACCCCGGAGATCACACCCGCCCAGCCGTTCGGCAGGAAGCCGCCCGCGCCGCTGAGGTTCGTCAGGCCGACCGGGTCCGTGTCCGGAAGGAGACCGAACACCGCGAGCGTGCCGAGGGCGAGGAACAGCACGATCGCCGCGACCTTGAGCGCGGCGAACCAGAACTCGAACTCGCCGAAGTTCCGCACCGCGGCCAGGTTCGCGCCGGTGAAGAACAGCATGAAGATCAGCACCCACGCCCACTGCGGGACGGAGGTCACCCACCCGTGGGCGATCTGCGCGGCGGCGGTCGCCTCCACGGCGAGGACGACGACGAGCATCATCCAGTAAAGCCAGCCCACGCTGAACCCGGCCCAGCGCCCGATCGCCCGCTCCGCGTGCACCGAGAACGAGCCGGAGGCCGGCATCGCCGCGGACATCTCGCCGAGCATCCGCATCACCAGCATCGCGAGCGCGCCCGCGATCAGATACGAGAGAACGATCCCGGGCCCGGCCACGGCGATCCCCGCGCCGGAGCCGACGAACAGCCCCGCACCGATGACGCCGCCGAGGCCCAGCATCGTCAGATGCCGCTGCTTCAGGGCGTGGGAGAGCGGCTCCGACTCCTGAAGGGGCGGCTTCGGGTCCTGCGGCGCGGCCGCGCGGGCCTGGGAGTCGTGCATGTGGTGGCGCTCTTCCGCGATGGGGGCTCTTCCGCGATTTGGCGGGACCCCACAGTCTCTCCCCGGCTGCCCGCTTTCCGCAAAAGCAGCCGTGTCTGTGCTGGCCTCCCGTGATGCGGGTCACGCCGGTTCGGGGTGTGCGCTCCGGTCTTTGTGTGGATCACACCAACTCCCCAACCGCCGCTTTGTGAGCGCCTCATGGTGAACACGCGTACGGCGGTGGGCTAACGTCGCACAGTCCCGTACCACCACCGTCGCACCACGTCCTGCCAGGGAGTCCCCATGGCCACTGCAGCCGTCACCACCCGTCCCGGCCAGGTCCTCGCCGACCTGCTGCCCGCCTCGCGCACCCGCGACGCCGCGCTGGTCGTCGGCGGCGCCGTGCTCACCGGGCTCGCCGCCCAGGTGGTCGTCCCGGTGCCGGGCTCCCCGGTCCCGGTCACCGGCCAGACCTTCGCCGCCCTCCTCGTCGGCACCGCCCTCGGCGCCCGCCGCGGGTTCGCCGCGCTCGCGGTGTACGCGCTCGCCGGCATCGCGGGCGTCCCGTGGTTCCAGGACGGCACCGCAGGCTGGGGCGGCGCGTCCTTCGGCTACATCCTCGGCATGCTGCTCGCCGCGACGATGGTCGGCGAGCTGGCCCGCCGCGGCGGCGACCGGTCCGCGCTGCGGATGGCCAGCACGATGGCGTTCGGCTCGCTCGTGATCTACGCGGTCGGCGTGCCGTGGCTGATGGCGTCGACGGGCCTGTCCCTCACGGCCGCCCTCGCGGCGGGCGTCGTCCCGTTCCTCGTCGGCGACGCGCTGAAGGCTGCGCTGGCGATGGGCGCGCTTCCCACGGCGTGGAAGCTCGCGGGCCGTAAGAGCTGAGCCCTCCCCGGGGGTTGGGCCCCCGGACCCCGCGCCCCTGAAAAGGGGCGCGGGGAACTGCGCGACCAGCCCCAGCGGCGCCGCAGACGAACGGACACCGCCGGAGGCTTTCGGGAAGGGGCGGGGAGGGGATCAAACCCGCCCCGAGCCGAACACCCCCTGAGGGTCGTACGCCTCCCGTACGGCTCCCAACCTCCGCAGCGCACCCGGCTCGTACGCCTCGCGTACCACCTCCACCGGATGCTCCCCGAACAGATGGTTCAGGTTCCGGCCCAGCCGGACGCCCCCGAGCGGTGCGAGCGCCTCCGCGTGCAGCGCCCGCGCCGCCTCCCGGTCGAGGTCGAACAGCCCCGACAGCGCCGTCACCAAGTACCGCGCCCCCCTCCACCCCACCGCGTTCGGCACTTCCGGCTCGCGGCCGAGCGCGCCGCCCAAGTGCTTGATCTGCACGACGACCCCGGCCCGCACGCCCTCCGCGGTGAGCGCTCCGAGCGCGGCCTCCGGTACGGCGGTGACGAGCGCGTTGTCCCCGTCGTACGGGTGCGGGAACGGCGGATCGCTGTGGATCGTGTGGCTCTCGGCGTACGGCATCGTCCGCAGGTCGTCGACGACCGGCCCCAACTCCCGCAGCGGAGCGACCAGTCGCCCGCCCTCGGCCGCGCTCCCCGTGTACGCCACCCGCACCGCGAGCACGTACCGCCCCCGGTACGCCTCCGGCGCGAAGGGCGCGTCCGGCCACGTCATCAGGGCCGCCGACGAGGTCAGCTCGTCCGGCAGGTCCGCCGTCCACTCCAGGTAGGCGGCGAGCGCGCCCGGCACCTGCTCGTCGGCGAAGGCGAGCACGCCCCCGTACAGCTCGGCGAGCGGTTCCAGGCCGAACTCCACCGCCGTGACGACCCCGAGTCCGCCGCCGCCCCCGCGCAGCGCCCAGAACAGTTCGGGCTCGTCCTCCGCCGTGACGTGCCGGAGCTCGCCGTCGGCGGTGACCAGGTCGAAGGCGTGGACGTGGTCGGCGGCCCAGCCGAACTGCCGCCCCAGGATGCCGAGTCCGCCGCCGGTGAGGTACCCGACGACGCCCACGCCCGGCGCCGAGCCGTTCAGCGGGGCGAGTCCGTGCTCCGCCGCCGCCTCGATCACCTCGGCCCAGACGACCCCGGCCTCGGCGCGTGCGGTGCGGGCGGCCGGGTCGACGGTCAGGCCCTTCATCCGGCCGGTGGAGACGAGCACGCCGCCGTCGCTCGGCACGGAGAGCCCGTGCCCGGTGGACTGCACGGCGACGCGGAGCCCACGGGTACGGGCGTACCGCACCGCGGCCCGTACGTCGTCGGCGCTCGCGGCGCCCACCGCGAGCGCGGGCCGGTGGGCGTACGCGGTCTGGAAGCCCTGCCGCTCCTCGTCGAACCCGGCGTCGCCGGGGAGGAGGACCGGGCCCTGGAGGTCGAGGTCGACGGATGCTGTGCTGCTGCTGGTCTCGTTCATGCGGGCCACTGTCACCGCATTACCTGACAAGTTCCGTCAACTTTTCCGACGGACCGCGAGACCTGTCGTACGTACGACGGCGCCCCCTGCGGTGAGGTTCACCGGAGGGGGCGCGCGTACGGGGACTGCTCAGGGGACCGC